>JAGLKS010000290.1 GCA_023140905.1 Alphaproteobacteria bacterium
CCTTACCCTATCCACCAATTCCACTAATGTAAACATATGCACTCTGTTTTCCAGCGCAAACGTTTTTGCACCCTCAGTAAACCCTGTTTTGGATACTACAACATAATGATTCACCCGAGTTTTATTCTTCCATTCTACAAGCTCTGACCTTCTCATCAATTCTACAATAGTTGCCCGATCTACATTTCGATTCTTCCACTTGCATTCACAAAACATAATATCCCCTGTATCATCATTCAATGCAACTATATCGATCTCTTCACCCCTGTGCCACCACTTCCCCCATTTTGTAAGAAGCGGCAATCCCCCTTCCATGGAAATCTTCTGGAGAATTTCACTTGAGATGTCCTCAAAAATACGCCCTATGTAATTATTGAGATCTTCCAGTATTATATCATGAACTATTTCCGGCTTTCCAATCTCAATCAGAGATGAATTTGGATAAATATGCCTGAACCAAAACCTGAAAAAATAATCCGAAAGCACATAGCTACCACTGCGTGTGGACTTTTCTTTCGATAATGTAACAGGTATATCACGCCTCAATATGCTAAGCTCAACCAATCTTGAAATGTATGCATACAATTTGCTTGTGGAAACACCTGAAAAATTCGAGATCTCATTAAAAGAGTTCTTTCCAAACGCCACCGCCTTAATGATTGAAAAATAATTTGAAAAATCCTTTAGTTCCTCCATCAGTAAAAATTTAGCCTCTTTATATAGAAATGCATCTTTATCCAATAATGCCCGCATTATATTATCTGAAAGACTCTGGCGAGAATCGAACTCTTCAGCATAGCGAGGGATGCCACCAAGTAAACTGTACGCCGCCACAATATCCTCTTCATCCCAATCCTTGAACAAAAGCCTGAAATCCAGATAACCAAGGGGCTGAAGATGAATCTGACCTGTACGCCGCCCATAAATAGGGCTTTCATAGGATAGAGCAATTTTCTGCATCATGGAAACACTGGAGCCACACAGAATCAACTTCAGATTCATGTCTTTCCATTTCTCATCCCAGTAAAACTGTAATATGGATATGAACCCCGGAGTACCTCTATAGATATATGGAAGTTCATCGAAAATCAGAACCATATCACCTTTTTCTATAAGCTTTGTAAGATAGTCAAACAGGGAATGCCACGAATTTAGCGGATTATTTTTCAGGAAATCATCATCCAGCGTAAGCCCAGCCACTCTGGAATACAAAGCTGCGAGTTGCCCTTCCTTTTGAATTTCACCCAGAAAGTACAGGGACTTTCGATCATTGCGGATAAGAGATTGCTTTATGAGTTCAGTTTTACCCGCCCTGCGCCGCCCGTATATGATTATAAGTTCGGATGACCCCGAAGAATACTTCGCTTCAAGGAATGTTAACTCTTTATGCCGATCAACAAAAGGATATTTCATAGACATCCATTGATTTGAGATTACTTAATATTTTCTATTAACATTATTTGGATTATGATAACTTGATTTATGATACTATGCTTTATGATATGTGAAATTCAGTCGTCCCCCATTATCCAGACACCTCCGAATTTCTGACAATCTCCTCAGCAGTACCGAAAGCATAATCATCAGCATCAAAAGCCCAACATCCCCCCCACAAAAACGTATATCACCCA
>JAGLKS010000291.1 GCA_023140905.1 Alphaproteobacteria bacterium
GAAATTTTTCGAATTATTTCAGCATTGCCATTTTATTCTGTAATAACCGGATTTTCGCCATTTAAGTGAGGACAGCGCAATGTTGTTATTATGGACTTATCTGCTGTAGTCTTTATTTCAATTGTAACCTCCCGGTTACGGCGCATATCATCAAGACCACATAAATGCATAACAGATATAAGATGATGGGGCAATGAAGGTTCAACAAAGCATTGAGCTTCTTCATCCCGGAACGGTATAATTTCACAGCGCCAGTTGCACCATGATGGTAAAAATTCAGCCCTATAGCCATGAAGATGTACCAGCATTCCAAGTGTAAGTTGTTCTACTGTAAAAATCCGGCCTTTCCTCAGAGCTTTGATTATAAGGTTTTGCCAAGCCCCCCAATGCGGGGCATTACCCTTTATAGCAAAAACGCCTGCATTTAACACAGGATGAGTACAAAGCTCACGCGCTATTTTTCCTGAGAAAGCACGCTTGGCATTACCGTAATAAAAACTACGTAATTTCTTAACAAAAGGGCCCAGCCATTCCACACGCATTGTTTTTTGCATATTGCGATCTACTTGAGGACAAATTGCCAGTGCGCCTTTTTGCACAGCACGAATTAACAAGTCTACCGCTTCTTCTGTTTGGAGCCATGTATCACAATCCATCCAGATATATATATCATAGCCCGGAAAGATTTTAGGAATAAACGGACGGCATATACAAGATTTTAGATAATCCCGTCCGCGTATTTTCCAGCTTGGAATTTTGCAAGGCCAATCCGGTTTTACGACTTTGCAGCCTCGTTGTTCCAGTTTTTCGCATTGAGCAGGTTCCAACCCTGCATCAAAAATGCATATATCCTTATCTGAAAGACCGGGAAAACGTTGCAAGGAAGCAACCCACTCAATTAGAAGAGGGAAATAATTTTTATCTGCTGAAGAGATAAAAGCTACCTTTCCGCAATCTTTTGCATTCACGTCTTTGGACATAGATGCTCCCTCTCAGTTATTGCTAGTGCTAATCAGATAGCACCTATTTCTTATTTCCTTTGCGCTTGCGGTATAACGCTGCCCAGCCTCGATGCACTTTTACCGGAGAACGCTCCACTGACAAAGAATCGGCAGGAACATCTTTGGTTACGGTTGATCCTGCTGCAACAAAAGCACCATCATCCAACGCAACCGGTGCAACAAGATTAACATTGCTACCGACCATCACACCATTGCCTATTATAGTCTGATGTTTCTCAAACCCATCATAATTAACTGTAATTGCACCGCAACTAAAATTAACATCTGTGCCTATAATTGCATCACCTACATAACCAAGATGATTTATTTTTGAGCGATCTCCAATAGTAGACTTTTTGATTTCCACAAAATTTCCTATGCGCACATCCTGCCCAATCCTGGCACCGGGACGCAAGCGGGCAAACGGGCCTATTGTTGTTCCATCACCAATAACAGCGTCTTCAAAATGGCAAAACGCTTTGATGTGGACATTAGAACCAACGACAACACCGCTGCCAAAATAGATATTTGGCTCAATCACAGTATCAGGCCCGATTTGCGTATCATAGTGCAGATATACGCTGGAGGGATCTTGCATCATAACACCGTCCTCGATAAAAGACTCGCGCATCATTTCTTGTGCTGTTATTTCCAACTTTGTTAGTTGCATCCGAGTATTACATCCATACGCTTCCCTTGGATCGTCGATCAAAGCAATACGGGTCTTCACATTATCTTTTGCCGCCATCTCTGGCAGACCTGTAATATAATATTCTTTTTGTGCGTTTTTATTATTTAGATTGAGAAGCCAACGCTCAACACGCCGAGAGTCTAAACAGAACGCACCAAGATTTATAATATTGGTCTGTTTTTCCTCTTCGCTTGCATCTTTTTCTTCACGTATTGCTTTGAGCGTACCATCTTCATTTAGCAATAAACGCCCAAAACCAAAGGGATCTTCAACTTGCGCACCTAGTACGGAGATCCCTGTTACACCGTCCATATTACGTATGATTACTAATTTTTCCAGCGAATCCGGGCTTAAAAGAGGCATGTCGCCAAGCAATACTAAAACATTTCCAGAGAAACCTTTTAGAGCTGGCAAAGCCGCTTTTAATGCATCGCCCGTACCTTGCTGTGTGTTCTGAATAACATATTCATGTGGTGCTACACTTGCTGCCAAAGCATCCATGCCCTCGCCAATTACAACAATAGTTCTGTCCGGATTCAAACAACTTACTGTATTGAGAACCCAATTCACCATTGGCAAACCAAGAACTTTATGCATCACCTTTGGCGTATCGGAACGCATACGCGTACCTTTACCAGCCGCTAAAATAACAACAGCAAGGGGAGTTGATTTGGACATATTGTTACGATCCCTTTATTATTTCTGATTTTCTGTTTTTCTTAAATCTTTAAACGTTCAACTATTAGTTTTTAACGTTTAAGAACGTATTACCGCTTTTATACTTTGTCATATGCATAAACAAAGTACCGTATGTTGTTTTTACACGCACACGCACCGGAACAACAACAGCATTCTTTATAACCTGAGCCATCCAGACAGTTGGCATTGTTCCCAGCGAACGCCCTTGTTCCTGAATTGAAAGCCAGCCCCGCGGTTTTTTATACCAAGCTCCGGTTACAGGTTTAACCTCTACAACACATTCTACAGCCGGACCTTCATATGCATTATATCGTGTCTTTTCAAGCATAACATAGCCTTTATGATGGAATATCAGTTTAAAACGGCGCTTCCCGTCAAAGACTTCATCGTGTCCTTTACAGTCCCCCCCATCTGAAACATGTTCCATAATCATCAAGATTGCGCTAATTACATCCGTTGTGTTTTTTGTAAGCTCTTCATTAGGATTTTCAGTTCTTGGCTTTTTGCCAGCATAAAGAGTCGTTAGATCAAGAAAGCCTTTTTCTTTGTCATAGCTATATGTTTTAATTTCTTCCTCATCGCGCCATTGAGCCGTAGAGATGTGCTCTTCCGGCAAACGCACGCGCTTCATTCCCGGCAACGCCCAGCCATGTGTTTCGAATGTCCCGGACCAAGGAGCAAGCATACTAAGAAACCCCCTTGTTTCTGCAGAAAATTTCATTGAGTAATGACCTTCTTTACGAAAATCCATTACCATATCAGCGCGCACTGCATGAATTCCACTTGCATAAACATCGTAATTAACTTCTTGCAGAGCATAATCCTGTGCAGAAGCATCCCCCGGTTCAAATACTAATTCAGATAATGCCGGAATAGACGGCATCGCAATAGAAACCACGCATATTACTGCCATCAATAAAGCAAGATGTGTTGTTCTTTTACGTTTAGCTATACAGCCCCAATGTTTTTTCAATGGTTCCACCCATCCCTTTTTTAAATGTTTTGACACCCTTTGCCCCTTCTTCATTAACTCCTCCAAGATCAAAATCATGGATTCCCCGTTCCTTTAGCTTGCCTAACGCATCCCATAATAACGCATAATGCGCCCGATTCTCCCGCCCGACATCGGATATATAACCGATTTGATACGTCGCGCTGGAACTATGAATAAAAAGTAATATACCTGCTATTGGCTGCTTGTCCAACAGTGCACAGCCAATCATCATATTTTTCCCACGGGAGAATGACTCTCCCAGAGCATTCATCATTTTAAGCGATGGGCCATTATATTTGCGTAAAGCTCTATCGCGCACATATTGCCCCATTAACCATTTAAAATATATGCTTTTTGTATCTGCTGCTTTCCACACAAGATCAAGGGGCTTACGGTCACTTTGATTGAGTTTATTCCGCCATTTCGGATTTAAATTCTTGCGCAAAATTTCTGTTGATGAACGCAAATCCAGCCATATTGTTTCATAGCTATGTGTGCTTGCTGCCTTATAGTTATGCGCTTCTAATATCTGACGGGCACGCTGTGTGTCTTCATATTCAGGAATAAAACGTATACGCCTTCCAAAGCGCTTTGTATGTTTTTGTGAAAAAGCCTCAACAAATTTTTCAAAATGATCTGATGTCCCATACCCATCAAACCATAAAGGCCCTCTATCCAGAATAACGCCATGTACTGCATTCCTTAAAATACCGGCTTCCAGCACATTTACGATACCGGCTTCTTTTTCATCAAACATAATCAAACCACGGGAGATGCATTGTTGATTAAGGCATGTCATTGCATATAAATAATCTTCCGATTGCAAAAGATTTATACGTTGAACTCTGGCTATATAATCAAGCCATTGATGTTGCGCATATGAGTCCCAATAAATCATACAATGCGCATTTATCTCTGAACTCGCCTTTTTGTGCATATTTTGCACCTTTATTTCCTTTTCCGGTTCATATCGGCTTGCATAATTTTTTCGTATTTGCTTTGCTATATGCTACTTATTAACGAGGAAGAGGCAAGATAAAATTATGACAGAAGATTTTGCAGAGCTGGAAAATACGATTAACAGCGCATGGGATGAAAAAGAAAACATTAATACACAAACAACAGGCCTTTACCGCGCTGCTGTTAAAGAAACCTTGAATTTACTGGATAGTGGCTCTTTGCGCGTAGCCAGCCCGTCTGATAAAGGATGGACTGTAAATCAATGGGCCAAGAAAGCTGTGATTTTATCTTTTCGTCTAAACCCTGCGTATAAAATTTCAGGAGGTCCGGGTGATAGTATTTGGTATGATAAAGTCAGAAGCAAATTTTCCGACTGGAGCGAAACTGAATTTGAGAAAGCCGGATTTCGTGCTGTACCGGGATCTATTGTTCGCCATAGCGCTTATATCGCGCCCAGCGCTGTGCTTATGCCTTGCTTTATAAATATCGGTGCTTATATCGGTAAAAACACAATGATTGATACATGGTCAACAATCGGCTCTTGCGCTCAAATCGGTGCACATTGTCATATATCTGGCGGCGTTGGTATTGGAGGTGTTTTAGAGCCTTTACAAGCAGAACCTGTCATCATTGAGGATAATGTCTTTGTTGGCGCGCGCTCTGAAATAGCAGAAGGCATGATTATCGAAAAAGGTTCTGTTATTTCCATGGGTGTCTTTTTAGGCACATCAACAAAAATTATTGACCGTGAAAGCGGAGAAATATTCACAGGCCGTGTTCCTGCATATTCTGTTGTTGTTTCAGGCACTCTTCCTTCGGATAAAACTCTGCCTAACGGTTCTCCTGCACCAAGTCTGGCTTGCGCTGTAATTGTTAAACGCGTTGATGAACGCACACGTAATAAAACCGGTATCAATGAATTGCTTAGAGATTAGATCTTAAAGGTAGAATGTTTTGGCTAAACTAACTAATGAGAAATCCGGCATATCACAACACCCCTTCGCAAGAATGGGCAATCTGCTAGTGAATATTTTTAATAAACGCAGACCGAATCTATCTGGATATTCTTTTCTTGGGAAAATATTGGGATCATCTTACAAGAACACTCCTGATTTTTGCAGTTATTTGCAGCTCAGCGGCAAATTCGAAACAGAAGAAGATGTCGTAAAAAACTTTGATACTCTTGTTTGCGAACTTTACGATTGGCTCGATGCTAAGGATTATAAGTTAGCACATTTGATTATGAAACTAACGCTTGATAAAAATAACAAAAAGACCAGAGATGATCGTAAAACACCTAAAGCTCTGCATGAACTTATCCAAGCGACATGGTTTATTAGCACGATTGAAGACGGAATCCCTGTTCGTGATCCAGAATTAATTCTGGGTATTATTTTTGCCCATGATTTAGGCGAAGATTTCGGTATTACACCGGAAAAGCTTGTAGATTATCTTAAAGAAAATGGCATAAAACTAAGTATAAGAACTGATATTTTTTCACAAAGCTTTGATGCTATTAGCAAATATTTCGGGAAAGACGGGAAAATAAGCTATCATTCAGGAGAAGGAAAATATAAGGGAGAAGGTGATTATCAAAATGGTGTGAGTGAAAATTTCTATGCTTCTGTTGCTAAAATGTTTGACCGTACCCATAACCTCATGACACTTGTCGGAGTTAGGAAAACTAAAAGAATGCATGAAGAAATTGCAAAAACAGCCCGATATTACGTTAAGAACAGGATTGACCGGCTTAGCCGCAATTTTGGATCACATAGAAAAATGTATGAAATGATGAAGTATATTCTCGATAGGCAATTAGAAGTATCCCGTTATTATACAATTCCTGATGGTGATTTACTCCCGGAAGATAAAGAAATTCTGGAATGGATGCCTAAAAAAGGTTTTTCTTCTGTCCCGACAGGCCTGCATCCTTTAATAGTCATAGCCAGACGCACCCGTGCTGAATATGCTGAAAAATATATAAATCCAGATGATATTGGTCTTCCCGGAGAAATCACATAATGCCCTATGATGTTATCGAGCTTGCTCAAAAACTAATTTCTTTTCCATCCGTAACGCCCAAAGATGAAGGGGTGCAACTTTATCTGGCGGAAAAATTAAGCTCTTTAGGATTTGAATGCTTCCATCTACCCTTTAGTGAAGGTGATGAAACTGTCTCTAATCTTTTTGCCCGCATAGGTACAAATGCGCCGCATATTTGTTATGCTGGACATACTGACGTTGTTTCTCCCGGTCCTGTTGATAAATGGACATACGGGCCATTTGATGGCCATATAGAAAATAATGTGCTTTACGGACGAGGGGCCAGTGATATGAAAGGCTCGGTTGCAGCATTTCTGGCCGCTGTTTCTTCATATCTGGAACATAATACGCTAAAGGGATCTATAAGCTTTTTAATTACCGGAGATGAAGAAGGTCCGGCCATTAACGGAACTCGTAAAGTTTTGGAATGGATGGAAGAAAACGGCCATATTCCAGATGTTTGCCTAGTAGGAGAGCCGACAAATCCAGATCATCTGGGACAGGCAATCAAAATTGGCCGGCGCGGCTCACTTAATACCATCATAACAGTTCAAGGAAAACAAGGTCATGTTGCTTATCAGCATTTAGCGGATAATCCTGCTCCTAAAATAGTAAAGATGCTGGATGCTCTAAATGAATATATTTTCGATGAAGGTTCTGAAACCTTTCAACCGACTAATCTGGAAGTTACAACAATAGATCTTGGAGATATTAAGGATGATAATATTATCCGGGACAGTGGTAGAGTAAAATTTAACATTCGTTTTAATGATTTATGGACAAGTAAACGTCTTGTCGAAACTCTGCATAAAATCCTTAAAGGCACAGGATATGATTATGATATGCGCTGGTTTTGTGATGGAGAAAGCTCCCTAACCGAGCCGGGAATCTGGACACAAATTGTTCAGGATGCTGTTAACGATGTCACAAATCTTACCCCAGCTCTTACAACAAGCGGCGGAACTTCCGATGCACGTTTTATTTCCCGCTATTGTCCGGTTGTTGAGTTTGGCGGCATTAACAGAACAATTCATAAAATCGATGAAAATGCCCGCGTAAAAGACTTAAGAAATCTAGCAAAAATCTTTGAGCGCCTTATTGAACGAACGGATAAAGCTCCGCCGAATTGTTTCAGCTAGTTATGCTAGAGTTTCTTAACCTTTTTTGGCCATCTCAAGAATCGAGTCAACATAAGCATTATCTATAACAACGTATGATTTTCCACCTTTTTCTATAAATTTCAGAATAGAAATAGGAACAGCTATTCCTTCATTGTGCACACTACGATGATTAATGTTAAGATAGACACTGCGCACATAAGCCCCGTTATTATCAAATAAAATATCCTGAAGGTTCCCGATAATTATACCGTCACTATTAATAACATCCGTATCAAGTATATCTTTAAGACTAAATCTGTTTTGTTCATTATCTTTTGTCGTCCCGGACGCTGTTTCTATTCCGGATAGCAACGCCGGATATAACGTTTTAATTTCATCGTCATTAAAACCAAGACGGTATCCGGTAGTAACGCTTTTCACATCAAGTATGTCGTGGTTAAGATAAACAGATTGCCCTAAATTTAAGCGGTCAAACTCTACGTATAAAGACGTAACACGGCCATAACGGTCAAATAAAACGTCCTGAACTTCACCAATAACCTTATTTCTACTATCGATAACACGACGTTTTAGAATTTCTGATGATTCTTCATATCTTGGATTTTGCAGCGGTTTTATACGATTATACTCGGATATTGTTTTTTGAAGCCCCATAATTTTTGCAGCTGTCGGTTCCTCGGCTTTTGCCTGATAGCATCCCGATAATACTGTAAATGAAAAACAAAAAGCCCCTACAAGTAAGAAGAAAATCTGTTTCATAATATACCTGCTCCCCGTATCTATCTCTTAACATAAACGTATAAAAAAATGATCGAATTTAGTCGATTCTTTGTGCCTTTATACATGCACTCTCTTACTTTGTTGTGCTTTACGATAGAATGGTAGTGTATTCTTTTTCCGGGAAATTAGCAAACTTAATGCATTTTATGCCCTAATTTTAGCATATGAACCAATTTAGTTCTGCAAGAAATATATTAGTAATCTACTCGCATTAGATAAAGTCCTTCCGCTGGTGCTGTGGGACCACCTTCCGTTCTGTCCTTAGCTTTCAGCGCGGTTTTTACGTCTTCATCTGTCCATTTGCCTAAACCAACCAGAGAAAGCGTACCGACCAGATTCCTGACTTGGTGATGCAGAAATGATAATGCTTCGGCTTCTATAATAACCTGACGGCCCATACATGTATCATAAGGACATTCATAAATATCAAGGCGGTCCAGTGTACGCATCGGAGATTTGGCCTGACATTCTGCCGCACAAAAAGTCGAAAAATCGTGGTGTCCAAGCAAGCACTTCGCTGCTTCCTGCATAGATTGAATATCCAATCTTCTGCCAATATGCCAATATAACCCGCGTTCTAATGCCAAAGCACCCGGACGATTAACAATACGATATTGATATAGTTTGTTGGTTGCACTAAAGCGGGCATGAAAGTCATTATCAACGATTTGTACGCCTATGACAGAAATGGAATGAGGACGCAAATAAGCATTAATTGCTTTCAAAATAGCAAATTCATCCATGGGCTTTGAAAAGGGCTTTAAGTCCACATGACAAACTTGCCCGCGTGCATGAACCCCGGCATCTGTGCGCCCCGCACCGCATATCGAAACGTGTTGGTTTGAAAATCCAGCTATTGCTTCTTCAACGATTTGCTGAACGGACAATACATTTGGCTGGCGTTGCCAGCCTGCATAATTACAACCATTATATTCCAGTGTTATTTTATAGCGCGTTACTAATTCATTATTCTCTGTATGGCTCATTGAAGAACATCCCCTACAGATAGATAATTCCCGTTTAGAGCTGAGGCAAAATCCATTGCTTTTTTTCCCTCAGGTTGAAGCTTTGTAATTTTAAGCATCGTGCTATCATCGCATACGACTTCACCTTGTTTATTAAGAATTGTTCCTGCCAGTTTTTGCTCTGAGGTCTTTTCCGTTACAGCTTGAGCCTCAAGTATTTTAAAGCGTTTTGCATCTCTATCTATTGCCCAAACACCGGGCCAAGGATTAAGAGCGCGCACTTGTTGATCAATTTGAATAGCTGTCTGATCCCATAACACGCGCCCGTCTTCTTTTTTGAGTAATGGCGCATAGCTGGATTGCGCGTTATCTTGCCGCTCTACATACAGCTTTTCTCCTGAGGTTAATTGGCCTAAAACATCCAGCACTAATTTTGCACCCATTTGAGATAATTCATCATGCAAAAGCGAGGCGGTCATATCCTTGCCTAACATAATTTCATCTTTGGCAATCATCGCCCCGGTGTCCATTCCTTTATCCATCTGCATAATTGTGACACCACTTTTCTTATCCCCCTTCCATATAGCATGTTGAATGGGAGAAGCTCCACGCCAATACGGTAAAAGCGAACCATGGATATTCAGGCAGCCAAATTGCGGGGCACTCAGAACAGCTTCAGGTAATAACAACCCATATGCAGCAACAATAGCGACATCAGCTCCATGCGCAGCAAATTCTTCCTGAGCCTCCGTATTCTTAAGAGTCTTGGGTGTATATACAGGAATATCATGCTTTTCAGCTAATTCATGCACTGGGGATTTTTGCACTTTATAGCCCCGTCCTTTTGGTCGGGGAGGCTGTGAGTATACCGCGCAAATATTATGTCTGGAATCAATAAGGGCTTGCAGCGCATATGTTGCAAAATCAGGAGTTCCCATAAAAACTATATTGAGAGATTTTGAAAGCATGGATGAAAAAACCCTTTTTTCCTAGTTATAGTAATTTCATCTTTACAAAAGATTCTGTTTTTTCAGCTTATGTACTTTTTTAATCATTATATTGCGCTTTAACGTTGATAGATAATCAATAAACAGCATGCCATTTAGGTGATCCATCTCGTGCTGTATGCAATGTGATAGTAAGCCTTGCGCCTCTAATTCAGCATCTTTGCCATTATAATCAATATATTTCACCCGTACGATAGCAGGGCGTTCAACCTCGGCATATTGTTTTGGAATAGAAAGACACCCTTCTTCCATTACGCTCATTTCTTCGGATTCATAAAGAATTTGCGGATTTACCATACATATAGGATTTGGCTCTTCCTCTTCTGTACGGCTGGAAAGATCCATAACAAACACACGATTTAGCAATCCTACCTGATTGGCCGCCAGACCAATCCCCGGAGCATCATACATAACCGCAAGCATACCATCCATTTGCGTACGGATAGCATCATCAACTTTATCAACCGGCTGAGCTATTTGCTTTAAAACCGGATCGGGAACTGTAACTATTCTGTAATTTTTCTTTGTACTCATGGGCATCAGTGATAATGGTTTTTCCTGTTTTGGTCAAGAATCATAAAAGAACACACACAAACGACTATATAAAAACTTATGCGCGTTTTTTCTCTTGTTCATCTTCTGTGGTTAAAGATATTTGACGCGGCAAAGCTTCAACCGATTGGAAAGACGGTAAATCCTCAATCCCTGTCTTTGCTCCCTGCAAATCTTTAAATTTCCGTGCTGCCGGTAAAACCTGCCGCTCTAATGAGCCAACAGCAGCATCATATCCACCCATAGCTTTTTGTAAATGGGTTCCGATTTTTCCAAAATGATCTGTAAATTTGAGAAAGCGTTTATATAGATCAAAACCAATATCTGCTATTTCCTGAGCATTTTGGGCAAGTTCTACTTGGTGCCAGCTCATTTTCACCACGCGCAAAAGGCTCATTAACAACGTTGGAGAAGCAATAATAACATTACGGCTGACAGCAAAATCCACTAGCTCAATATCAGCACGCAATGCTATTGAATAAATATGTTCGGACGGTAGAAACAAAACCGTAAAATCCGGACTTTTAACATTCTCCCAATAATTTTTAGAACCTAGTTTTTTAACATGCTCGCGAACTTGTCCTGCCAGCTTTTTCATAATGGCTGTGTATTCATCTTCACTTAAATCCTGAGATAAACGCTGCGTAAATTCATTAACAGGTGCTTTAGCATCAATAATTACATTAAAGCCATCTTGCATATGAATAATCGCATCAGGACGCTGACGTCCTTCTGCTGTTTCAAAGCTCACCTGAGTTTCATAATGCAAACCCTTAATCAACCCGGACTTATCCAATACGCCTTCAAGAATAAACTCACCCCATGTCCCTTGTGCTGATGGATCACGCAAAGCACCAACCAGTTTAGCTGTCTCACGGTTTAAGTTTTGCAATCCGTCATTCAAAGTCTGATTAGTTCCTTTTACTTGCTCAACAGCCATGGATAAAGCCTTAAGGTCTTCGTGAACCGGTTTAACCATTTCATCAATAGCTTTTTGGCGTTTTTCCAGATCATGCGCACCACCAGCTTGCGCATTTTTAAGACGCTCCTGAGCCAATTGTAAAAATTGCTCATTGCTTTTTTGCATAGCTTCCTGCGCGCTTGCCTTAAAACGCAGATCTAGCATTTCCCCAGCTTTTTCCAATGCTTGCGCCGCAGCTTCATTTTGTGCCTCAAATTGAGCGTTTCCACGCTCCAGGCCTAATACACGCTTCATTTGCCATATATAAACCAAAACTGCGCCTGATATTGAGCCGACAATAAATGCCATGCATAAATAAAGATATAAACTGTTTTCCATCTTTTTTTCCTGCTTTTAAAGAAACACTATTAGATTATACGTTTAGATTATATGATTCATATATCATAGAATAAGCAAAGCTCAAACGAAACAAAAAGAGAACAAATATAATGAAAAAGATATGGACAATCGCAGATAACACAAATCACTCTGTTTTTAAAGAAAACGGGAATGTGTTGGTTTATGTCTTGCTGGCTGTGGTTTTGTTTGGTGCGCTTAGCTTCACCCTTTCCAGACAAGCGAATAATGCGGGCACAACCGAGCTGGATTCATCCAAACTGGAATTTTATGCTACAGAAATAATCAGTTATACTGTGCAAACTAAATCTGTAATCGATCAAATGATGATTACCGGCAGCTCTATTGATGATATTGATTTTACCAAGCCCGGTGAATCCGGCTATAATACAGCCCCACATACACACAAAATTTATCATCCGCAAGGCGGCGGGCTAGACGTTGAGACTCTGCCTGAAGAAATTACGCTTTCAGAAGAATCTGAAGATCCTGACTGGTACCTAACATCGTCTATGAATGTAGAATGGACAGATAGCACATCTACAGATATTGTCCTGACCGCTTATCAGATCAACGAAAAACTTTGTGATTTATTGAATAAGAAAATTACCAGCTCGGAGACTATTCCTCTTTTATCCGGACAAATGAAAAATTATTTTATTAATACAGAGGCTAATAATGACCTTGATACGAGCGTTTGTAACGATTGTGA
>JAGLKS010000292.1 GCA_023140905.1 Alphaproteobacteria bacterium
GCCGATTACCGGTTTCCAGACCATCGAAAAGCATCTGACGCAGAGCAATACTACCCTCTCCATATCCTGAATATGCTGCGCCACGAGTTACATTCAACCCACGGCTAGTCGCATTATCTTGATAAATGCGTCCAGCTGTAAAACTTGCATTAAGTTCGGGAAGATAATGGGAAAATTCAGCTTTTTTCTCATAACGGGTTACTTCACACGCTGCACGAGCCCCCTCTATAGCAGGGTTACTTTCCAGCGCATAAACCACAGCTTCGCGCACTGATTGAGCGTGCACAGGCATAACACCAATCACTAAAAATAGTACCCACAAAGTAATAAGTCTGTTTACTTTAACCTTGTGTACTTTGCTGTAAAAGACGCGAAAACGCATAAAAAACAATCAATAAAAAACAATGAAGAACAAGACTACAAAACGCGAAGAATCGCATAAAGAAAGATAAAAAACACACAAACCATAGCACAGCAAATGCGAATCAGCATCGCCTCATCTACCATAATAAGTAAAAAACAAACATTGCTCAAGTGTTTATAATATTTCTGGAACATTATGGGCATTTGTATTCAGTATAAGAATTAAATACGGCCTTACATAAAAATAAGCTTTACTATTTTTGTATAAAATTTTACTTCATTGGATATTCAAATATAACTCATCATAAGTTACAATTAACAAAAATGGGCACAATTCAAAAATCACAGCATAAAGATCAAATAATGAGAGGTATCATATACGTATGTATAGCCTTTTTTTCTTTTTCAGTTATGCAAGCGTTTAATAAAATGCTTACCGGTCAACATCATGCCGTGGAAATTGTTTTTTATCGCAATATAATAGCAACGCTGCCATGTATTATTTATATTATTGCAACCAAAAAATATGCTCTTCTTAAGACAAACATGCCGGTTGCTTTAACATTTCGTGTTCTAATAGGTGTATTAGGTTTAATTTTAACTTTTTTAGCTGTGCAGCGTTTACCTTTATCTGATGCTACTGTTTTATTTTTCTTCTCGACTCTTTTAATTCCTGTTTTATCAGTTTTTATTTTAAAAGAATCTATTGGTATGCACCGGTGGATAGCGGTTTCTATAGGAATGATAGGTGTAATATTGGTAGCACAGCCAAGAGGAGATATTGCACTTATTGGCATTATATTTGCTTTAGGCGCAGCAATTGTTCATGCATTCACTCATGTTTTAATTCGTTCCATGAAGGAGGAAAATCCATTTACAATTACATTCTATTTCTTTTTTGGGGGAATGATATTGACAGGAATATTTATGCCTTTTGTTGCTACAATGCCAACTGCGCATAGCATGCCTTTGCTGTTATGTATCGGAATTTCAGGAGGAATAGGACAATACTTCATTACGCGTGGGATTCAGCTTGCCCCTGCATCTTTATTAGGACCATTTAATTATACTGGGCTTATTTGGATGATAGGACTCGATATTTTAATTTGGGACTATATTCCAGACTGGCCGGTGTTTCTGGGAGGAGCCATTATAGTTTCATCAAAATTCTACATAATTTACCGTGAGAAACTTTCTGCGAAAAAACAGTGAATAGATATATAGCTAATTAGTCTTCACAATTAGTTAGAAATAATGCATTGTGTGTCATGTTCAAAAATACAAGTTAAAGAGGATTTATTATCGTGGGCATTCAACTGGCTATCCCGAAAGAGACAAAAGAGGACGAAAAACGTGTTGCCGTATCACCGGAAACCGTAAAGAGATTTGTTGCAAATGGCGCAACTGTTACCGTACAGAGCAATGCCGGAGAAAACGCCACATATACTGACAGCGCCTATAAGGATGCCGGGGCAAAGATTACCGAATCCTATAGCGATACTGTTAAAAATGCTCATGTCATTTTAAAAGTTCAGGCACCTGATGCTGAAGAACTCAAAGACATTAAAAAAGGTGCGTTACTAATTGCGATGTTAGCACCTTTTACTAACAAGGATATTTTGAAAGATTGTGCACAAACCGGAATTGATGCTTTTTCTATGGAGTTTGTTCCTCGAATCAGCCGAGCTCAAAGCATGGATGTTCTTTCATCACAATCAAACCTTGCTGGATATAAAGCTGTTTTAGATGCCACAGAATTCTATCCACATGCTATGCCGATGATGATGACTGCTGCAGGCACAGTTCCTCCGGCTAAAGTTTTTGTTATGGGTGCTGGCGTTGCCGGTCTGCAAGCGATTGCAACTGCGCGCCGCCTTGGCGCTATTGTTTCAGCTACAGATGTACGCCCGGTAGCTAAAGAACAAGTTGAATCTTTAGGTGCAAGCTTCATTGCTGTTGAAGATGAAGAATTTAAACAAGCAGAAACAGCTGGCGGCTACGCTAAAGAAATGTCTGCCGAATATAAGAAGAAACAAGCTGAACTTGTTGAGAAACATATAGCAAAACAAGACATTGTTATTACAACAGCACTTATCCCCGGACGTCCTGCACCTAAACTGATAAGCAAAGCTATGGTTAAATCCATGAAGCCCGGCTCTGTTATTGTTGATCTGGCTGTTGAAGCCGGGGGAAATTGTGCTGCGGCTGAAGCTGGAAAAGTCGTAGTAAGTGATAATGTTACAATTATCGGACATTTGAATATACCAAGCCGTCTGGCTGCTGATGCGTCTGCGCTTTATGCAAAGAATCTTTTGAATTTGATGAATTTAATCATTGATAAGGAAAGCAAAGCACTTAACATTAATTGGGAAGATGAAATCATTCAGGGTGTTTGTATGACTCGTGATGGTAAAATTGTTCATCCCAATTTTGGTGGCAAGCCTAAAGCTCCAGCTAAAACAGAAGAAAAATCAAAAAAAGAGAAAGAGCCGAAGGAAAAAAAGGAAGAGAAAAACTCTAAACCTGAAAGTTCCGGCAAAACTAAATAAAGAACGGTTCTTATAAAAAAGATAGAACAAAGACAAAAGGAAATAAAACTATGTCTGAAAAAGCACAAACATTCCAAGAAAGCTTATCAGTATTGGCTCAAGACCTGCAAAATCTGGCTCAGCAAACTGCGGATATCGCTGAACGAACAGCCGCAGCCGCTCCACATAGCGAGCCTTTCTTGATTACCGGATTAACCGTATTTGTCCTAGCCTGCTTCGTTGGCTATCACGTTGTCTGGCGTGTAACACCGGCCTTGCACTCACCGCTAATGGGTATCACAAATGCAATTTCTTCGGTCATTATCGTTGGAGCTGTGTTAGCTACTGGAACACATTCAGTCTCCGCACTTTCTAGCGTCATGGGCTTTTTAGCTGTTATTTTCGCTTCAGTGAATATTTTTGGCGGGTTTATTATTACTCAGCGCATGCTGCACATGTTCAAGAAAAAAGAGCGGTAACAATTTTAGTAAACGATTTGGTAACGGCGTTATGCCCTGTGAACAGGACTTAACAGAACGTTCCAAAGACAAAAGAACAAATAGAATTACGTAAAAATAGTCAGGATACGAGTATGACAATATTTTCTTCACTTATTTATCTTATTGCTGCGGTCTTATTCATCCTAGCATTACGCGGATTATCTCACCCCGAAAGCGCCCGGAAGGGATTAACTTTTGGAATGGTTGGTATGGCATTAGCTGTAGTAACGACATTGTTTTCTCCGCAAATTGCTGATTGGCTATGGATTATTGTAGGCATTGGAATTGGCGGTTCAATCGGAGCTTATATTGCAAGAAATATTGAGATGACCGCCCTTCCCCAGCTTATGGCCGCTTTTCACTCTCTGGTCGGGTTAGCTGCTGTATGTGTGGCAGGAGCTGCCTTTTATAACCCTGAGGCCTATCATATCGGTATTCCCGGTGATATTAAACTCATCAGCTTGATTGAGATGTCTTTAGGAATGGCTATTGGAGCTGTTACTTTTACAGGCTCAATCATTGCATGGGGGAAATTACAAGGAGTTATTAGCGGTAAACCCATTTCTTTCACTGGACAGCATAAACTTAATGCCCTGCTTGGCTGCGCTATGTTGCTAATGGTTATTTTACTTTGTGCAACCGGTAGTGCTTTCTGGTTCTGGGCAATCGCAGCAATAGCTCTAGCTCTGGGAATATTAATGATTATCCCCATTGGCGGTGCTGATATGCCTGTAATTGTTTCTATGCTGAACTCTTATTCAGGATGGGCAGCAGCCGGTATCGGCTTTACGCTTCACAATAACCTTTTGATTATCACCGGTGCTATTGTAGGAGCCTCTGGTGCTATTTTGTCCTATATAATGTGTAAAGGAATGAACCGCTCATTCTTCAACGTTGTTCTTGGTGGATTCGGTGGAGATAATAACGCAACTGCCGGTACTCATGATATGGGTGATCGTTCCGCTAAAATTGGTGCAGCTGAAGATGCTGCCTATATCATGAAGAATGCGTCTAAAGTTATTATTGTTCCCGGCTATGGTATGGCTGTAGCACAAGCTCAGCACGCTTTGCGTGAGATGGCAGATATTCTTAGAGCTGAAGGTGTAGAGGTCAAATACGCTATACACCCTGTAGCTGGACGTATGCCAGGTCACATGAATGTGCTTTTGGCTGAAGCTAATGTGCCTTATGATGAAGTCTTTGAGATGGAAGATATAAACCGTGATTTTGCACAAGCTGATGTAGCTTATGTAATTGGCGCGAATGATATTACAAACCCGTCTGCAAAAACAGATACAGGCTCACCCATTTATGGTATGCCGATATTGGATGTTGAAAAAGCCAAGACGGTTCTATTCGTAAAACGTTCTCTTGGTTCCGGTTATGCTGGTATTGATAATCCGCTATTCTTTGAGCAAAATACAATGATGCTCTTGGGTGACGCAAAGAAAATGACCGAAAATATCATCAAAGCTATGGACTAAAGTTTTGTACAAGATTTGTATTTCTTTAAGACTTTTCTGACATAAAGAGCATGCCTCTGAAATAGCTCATGGGAGAGGGCTGTAACCGAGTGTAATTAATAATACGGTGAAATGTGAATACAATAGAATCTCCGCCAGATCTGGCCACTCGTTTCTCTCCGCCGGAAAATTGGCGATGGCATGGGTTTGAGCGTAAAAAAGGACGTTATGTTCGTTTCGGTTCTGCATTTCCAAAAGATAGTATTCCTGACGCTGTTGTTGTGTGCTTACCGGGCGTACGTGAGTTTTCCGAGAAATATTTTGAGGTTGCCCATTGGTGTCTGGATTACAATCTGGCTTTCTGGATATTAGACTGGGTGGGACAAGGGAAATCCACACGCCTTTTAAAAAAGAACCCGCAAAAACGCCATAGTCACGGTTTTAAAGAAGATATTAAAGACCTCGATTATTTCATCAAAGAATATATAAAACATTCCAGTGTTCATCCAGATAAAGGTCGTATACCAAGAGTTATGCTTGGGCACTCAATGGGAGCACATATTGGACTTCATTATTTAGCTGAAAACTCAGAAGGATTTGAATGTGCTTGCTTTGATACGCCTATGCTTGGCTTGAAAGTTTATGAAAAAATCCCGCAAAGTCTGGGTTTAGCTGCTGCATTCTTATATCATATCTTTGCTGGTTCATGTTATGTTCCTAAAGGAAATAATTGGGGAAAACGCGCCGAATATGCGAATCTTACTTCCGATGAACTACATAGTACTGTTGAAAATATCTGGGCCAAACATATACCGGAATTGCGCTGTGGTGATGTCACTCTTCGCTGGATTTATGAAGCACAACGCTCATGTATGCGCCTGAAAAATGTGTGTGTTCATACCCCGCCACAACTTCCCTGCTTATTTGCTTTCTCAGGAAAAGAAACGTTGGTCGATAACAGCTTTGCTCAAAAAATTGTTGGTTATCTGCCTAATGCAAAAATTATAGATTACCCTGATAATGGTCATAAAATTATGATGGAAACCGATGAAATTCGTGATAACTTTCTTGAACATTTTTACAACCTGATTAAAGAAACGATCATATATCGTCCTGAGACCTTGAAACCTTTCTAATTACAGTGCAAAATGTCCCCTACAAACTTTTGAGGAGAAAGATATGTCCGAAATAAACAGAGAGCAGATTCGTTTAAGCGACCGGATTCTTTCTGCCCTTGAATTGTCTTTGCAGCAAGAAGATATTAAAGTGTCTGAGCTTCTTACCCGTGCGTTAGAACATTCTATGACTCGTAATACAGGTGGTGGAGAATTTATAGAACGCCGCGATTATCCACCTGAAATCGAAGCGGCCATGACAAAGCTTTATGAATTGCGCGACAGAATAGACGCTATTTAGTTTGAAGTCGGATTATGCAAAAAGGCATGTTGCTTAGATCATGCCTTTTTTGGTAGTTTCACTTTGATATCAAATCTAACCATTCTTTCTCCATAAGCGTTGACACTCCAAGACTCTTAGCTTTTTTGAGCTTAGATCCGG
>JAGLKS010000293.1 GCA_023140905.1 Alphaproteobacteria bacterium
TCAAAAATTATACTTGATCCTCAAATTTTTTTATTGGAGCAATAAGACCACCTGCATAAGCTGGTGAAGGGTCATCCTTCTGGAAACAGTTCTTTTTGAACGATGTTTTCTATATCTTTAATTAAAGGTTTTATTTTTTCTTCTTTCTCGAGTGCTCTTAGACCGAAATCTTGTATAGCATTAGGATCGCTAAGATTCATTTTTTGAGAAACCCCAGAAGACCCGATGTAATCACCAACCTTTGAAAATTTCTCTTTGATATGTTGGCGGAGAAAGATTCTATTTTCGTCAAAATATATATGAAATTCTGAGAGTGCCTTATCTGCTTCGTTCAAATCACGGTAACTCATTATTTTTGAAAAAGCAAAAACGTAGCCTTCGTTTCTTTCTTTCATAAAGTTTTGCTCATCTTCTGTGAAATTATTGACTTTCATAAACCTTTTCAACATCTTGTCAGAGTATTTGTTTAAATCAGGAAAAGACTTAAATTCTCTAATGGCGAATTTTAAAGAGTTGTGAGCTTTGATAAGCTTTTTCCATGCCTCCGATAGAACTTCATGCTCTTTTTCGTGCCATTTAGTTTTACGTGTAAGAAGTAAATCAAACTCATATAATTTTTGCGCTTTAAATCGCTCCAAATCTTTTTTAAATCTATTATCGATCCACTTTTTGCCACAAAACTTTATGAGCAAAAAAGCACCGAAAGCACCGGAAGCACCAGAGGTAATCAATTGTTCCAAAATTTCAGACATAACATTCATTCCCTTAATTTAAAGGACACATTACCACGTGTAAGAAAACTTTCAATCACGTCCTATAACAGATTGGAATGATTGATAATACTACCATATAAGCTGGTGGATTTACTCGGGAGGAGATAGAACAACCAGATTATATTTTCAGATAAAGCGAATAAGTATAAGAAGGCTCTGCACTAAAGGCATGATAAGCGGAGCAAACAGAAAGATACGTTGCCATTTTTTACTGACAAAGAAATAAGCAAAGCTGAATAAAGCGCAAAAAACCCATGTAAGAATTGGGAAATAAACCGTAACAGGTATGGGGACCATGCCAACATCAGGGATTTCTGTTGTTCCTATGAAGAAACCGGACGTATCAAACCCTTCAGCTTCGATATTGATGATTCGCAGTTTTAAGCATAAAGGGTAGAGTATAAGCGGTAAAAAAAAGCCGATAATGTTGCAGCTAAAGAATAAGGCAAGTTTCTTGAATATAGGCATAACATTCTTTCTTTTTTCTATCCCTTTTCTATATAGTGCTATTCTTAAGTGAAGCTACTATAATAAAAAGACCGTCATGAAGACAGTCTTTTTTACAAACTTATTACATAGCAAAGCAAAAAGCACTCTTTGTCCAAGATATCTGGTCAAAAGTAAGTTCTATTTTGTTTGTGCTCTGTGGAATACTTTCTCCGCCGGTGCTACACGTGTAGGCGTTGCAGCTGATGCTGACATTTCTCCATTATATGTTGCCGTGCGTTCCATTGCATATGGAGGGGCTGTGTCAACTTCACCTGTCGTGGTAGAGTCACACGCAGAAAGGGCAAGCGTCGCGCCTAATAGGCAGAATGTTGCAACTGTTTTTTTCATTTTTTTTCCTCGTCTCGTAATCGTTTAAGTCTCGTAATCGTTAACCTGAAATCTGATTTTTTATTATTCCAGAACGTTTGTCGCTTTCGTTAGTCTATACCTTAATTCGTTTTTGTATACGATTTTGATACATCCTGCTTCATTGATGCTTGAATCAACAAAAGGTGACTTGTTCCAGATCTTTACCATATGGCAAACTCACAAATCCACAACTATGACTCTTTATACAAAGCGGCACATTTTTCAAGTCATTTTTGTTTTTTTGCAATAGTTATTCCCGGTTGGTGTGCATATTGATGTAAATTTGCAACACTTAAGATTTTGGGAAAAGCCAGGATAGTATTGCGTTTGGGGCTGACTTCTGTACGACTTTATTTTGCACTGTTTTACTGGTGGTTATGCACAAAAATGAAGAACCCCGCCGCAAGCTGCGGGGAATTAAACCCGAAAGTGATTAAAAAGGCCACTAATTTATATACAGGGCTGATTATATAATCTTTTGATGTATTAATTTTGTTCGTTTATTGCAATGCGTTTAAAATAGGCGTCAATGCCATGGCGAATTGCTGAGGCGATTTTTTTCTGGTGGCTTCTTTGGGTAAGCAGGCGGGCTTCATTGGCATTAGACATGAACCCTGTTTCAATAAGAACGGAAGGGATATCAGGAGCTTTTAGAACAGCAAATCCAGCATAACGATGCGGGCGTTGCAATGTTTTCACGCCTTGTTGGCTTAATGTTTCTACAAGCGTATTTGCAAAGAACTTTGATTGGTTCATTGTTTCATTCATAAGGAAATCACCGAGAATAAATGCAACTTGTTCATCTTCGATATTAACTTCGATACCGGCGAGCATATCAACCTGATTTTCTTTTTGCGCCAAAGCAGCTGTTTGCGCGTCTGAAGATTTCTTGGAAAGCGTATAGATAGATGTGCCGCGTACATTCTTTTTCTTAACCGAATCAGCATGGAGGGATACGAATATATCGCCATTATGAGTGCGGGCAAATCTCACACGATCTTTAAGTTTAATGAAGGTGTCAGTTTTCCGCGTCATATAAACTTGATAGCGGCCAGTTGATAAGAGTTGTTTTTGTAGTTCTTTGGCAATACTCAACACAACGGTTTTTTCATAGACTTTGTTACAACCGATAGCTCCCGGATCTACGCCGCCATGGCCGGGGTCCAGAATAATAACAGGTTTTTTGACGATTGTATTTCTATTGTCTGCATTCGGGCGCAGAGCGTTGGATGGTGGATAGGGGATTTGGGTGTTTGTGGCAGAAGCATAGCTTTGTGTGTTGCTGGATGGGCTGTGGTTTTCGACTTGTAGCGTTCCATGAATATTGGATTTATTGGCTGCGAATGTTGCAAGATCAACGTTCTTGTAGTCAATGACAAGGCGTACATTATTTGGGTCATTTCCAGTAGGAAGCAAAAAAGCACTTTGTACGATGGCTGGAGAGTTCAGGTCAAAGACAATTCGTGAGATATTAGGCATAAGCTGACCTTGGCGAATGTCTGAGACAAGAGTCTCAGGTGGTGTTTGTGTCGTGCCGGCATGCCATGAAAATTGGGGTAGGTCGATAACAAGGCGGTATGGGTCGCCTAAGGTGAATGTGCGAAAATCAGCAACATTATCCATATCTATAACGAGGCGGATTTTGTCAGGGTGGGACCCAAAACGCAAAGATCCAACCTCCAGAGCGTACACAGGTACACTCCAGAGAAATACAAGGCATAAAGATAGTACAGCCCACAGGCTTTTACGAAGTGTCATATAGAGATGTTGGATCAGTGCTTGATTATAAAAAGAATACCCTAATGATTTTATATCATGAAAAGTGGTTAATGAAAAATCATACTATATTATGGTGAGAAAAGTATAGGGCTGTTTGATTATATAGAAAAAATGGAAATGTTTATTCATCTTCCATAGCGTCAATAATGGTATCGAACATCTGGCTAGCCGTTTTTATCGTTTGAGCATTTGCTTTATAAGCGATTTCGGCTTGTTTCATTGTTATCAATTCATTTTCCAGATTAACGTAAGGCGCTTTGACCAGTCCATTTTCATCAGCGTAAAAGGCATTTGGATCGAAAGCTATAGTCGTGGCAGGCTCTTTAGTTACAAATTTTGTGAAGCATCCACCTGAACTAGTAGTGGTTGATTGCGTTGTTTGAGCCTCATAGGACGGGATGCTTTCATCGGTTAGTGAGCCTGTATTTTGCATATTGGCGATATTAGACGCGCTTGCGCTCAAACGCATAGCTGCGGAATTTAGACCCGTTATTGCTATTCCAATGGCATTTCCCATGATTTTAATATACTATGTACCCGGTTAAATGTTATTTATACCTAATAACACTTATACTAAGTGATGATTTAGATTTAGTTAAGGAATAGTCATAATGCGTATTTTCACCTTTCTTTTTCTCTTTACTTTGGCTGTAACAGGGGTTTCTGGTCAGTCAATGGCTGATAAGGCTACATATTGGGGTTTTCTCTATCACGATGGTTATAAACATGATTTTCAGCCTTATTTAGGGCAAGAAAAACTCGCACAACCCTCAACAGCGGACATGGATAGTTGGACACCTGCTGATTGGGTTGATAATCCAGGTGATGAAAAAGTTATTCTCCATGACTTCTATTCTCTCGGTCTTATAAAGAAACAATATATTGATCGTGATAATATTCCGGCTTTGCGCGTAGGAGAGCCGTTTATCCAGCTTTCAAGCTTCGATCAAAAGCGCGTTTTAGCTTTTATTGATTATGTGTTTAAGATAACTGAGTCTGAAGAAAACGGTATGTTTTACGTTTACTATAACCGTAATGACAGCGAACCTCTTGGGATTTACAATAAATCCGGCTTTATAAGTTATTAATTAAGATTATGAGGCCGTATCAGTTAACTAGCTCATTCTTGAAAAAGCCCTTATCACGTAAAATAAGGGCTTCTTATATTTTATTCGATAAGTCTAGTTCTTCTCTTTATCAACAAGTTTATTTGCTGAGATCCACGGCATCATAGCCCGCAGTTTTTTACCTATGTCTTCAATAGGGTGTTTAGCTTCACGCTCACGGATTTCAACAAGCTTGGACAGGCCTTCTTTATTGCCGCCTATAAAGCCGTCAACAAATTTTCCAGATTGGATATCAGCAAGGATATCTTTCATAACTTGCTTGGTTTCTTCTGTGATAATACGCGGGCCGGAAACATAATCGCCATATTCTGCTGTATTTGAGATAGAATAACGCATATTGGACAAGCCTCCTTCATACATCAAATCAACGATCAGTTTAAGTTCGTGCATACATTCGAAATATGCCATTTCGGGAGGATAGCCAGCTTCGACAAGGACTTCATACCCTGTTTTAACAAGTTGTGAAACACCACCGCATAGTACAGCTTGTTCACCAAACAAATCTGTTTCACATTCATTTTTGAACGTTGTTTCAATGATACCGGAACGTCCACCGCCTATGCCCGCTGTATAAGATAAGGCCAGATCTTTGGCTGTTCCAGTGGTATCTTGTGCAATGGCGATTAAGCAAGGGACTCCCGCGCCACGTTGATATTCACTGCGCACTGTATGACCAGGACCTTTAGGGGCAACCATTATCACATCCAGATCAGCTCGTGGTTTGATAAGTTTGAAGTGAATATTAAGTCCGTGAGCAAAGAATAATGCTGCGCCTTTTTTCATATTTGCTTCTAATTCATCACGGTATAGATCTGCCTGATATTCATCGGGCGTTAGAATCATAACAACATCAGCAACAATAGCAGCTTGAGCAGGTGTCATAACTTCAAAGCCAGCCTTCTCCGCTTTTTTGCGGGAGGAAGACCTTTCACGCAGACCAACAATAACGTCTGCGCCATGATCTTTAAGGTTTTGTGCATGGGCATGACCTTGTGAGCCATAGCCAATGATTGCAACTTTTTTAGATTTAATAAGATTTAAATCACAATCTTTGTCGTAATACACATTCATGGAGGTTTGGTTAATTGGTACATCTTGTGTCATTGTAAAGTCCTTCTTTTTGTTGATTGTCATAATTGACTGTAGGGTTTCTATAGTATTTCAGTGTTGCGCCATAGCATTTTCAACTGCAATTGTAA
>JAGLKS010000294.1 GCA_023140905.1 Alphaproteobacteria bacterium
TTTCGTCATTAATTTTAAGCTGATACAAGCTGGCGCTGTGTGATAGGCCAAATGCTCCCATATCTTCGGCAAAAATGCATTCAATGTCTTTATCTAAATCTATCCAGTCATCCGTTTCTATGGCTGTTAATTTGACATTACGATAACCTTGGCCGAACTCTTTGCTGAGAGAAAAAGCGTTTTTTTTGATTGATTTGATAGAAAAGCCTTCATCTATAAATAATTCTGCTGCGGCCCGGCATCCGCGTTCTAGCCGTGTGTCGGCTTGTTCACGGTTTATGCATCCGCCCAAAGCTATGGCACATATAAGTGGAATAATAAGTTTATTCATGTATGTTTCCTACTCTTAATGTCTTGTCTTAAAGTCTAATAATTAAATCAAGTTTATATTTATAGGCACTCTATTCCTCAGTGCAAGGCTCTCCGATTGGTTGTGGTCCTCTGGAAATAGCGGCAATACCTGTGCGGCTGACACCGCTTAAGCCCAAAGGATTCATCAAATCTATAAAAGCGCTGACTTTTTGCATGCCGCCAGTGATTTCAAAAATAAATGATTTATGAGTGCTGTCTACAACACGGGCACGGAAGATATTTGCAATTTGCAGGGATTCGATACGTTTATCTCCCGTGCAAGCAACTTTGACAAGAGCAAGTTCACGCTCAATATAAGGGCATTCAGTCGTTAGATCCGAGATTTTCAGAACAGGAACCAGACGGCCAAGTTGTGCTTTGATTTGCTCAATAACATCAGGAGTACCGCAGCTGACGATAGTAATGCGGGAAAGATGCTTTTCAACGTTTGTTTCGGCAACAGTTAAGCTCTCAATATTATAGCCTCGCGCAGAAAACAAGCCGATCACACGAGCCAAAACGCCCGGTTCATTGTTGACAAGTATAGCCAAAATATGAAGTTCTTTTTCATCTTGTTTAGGATTGGAACCGTAAACGCTTTTATTTTGTTTTGTTTTGGTCATGGTTAGTTTTGCTCCCTTTTATTTTCTATATTGATTGTTTTTCTTTTTATAAATGTCATAACGAATCAAAGTCTCATTCGGCAGTTTAGAGTGCATATATTCCAGCCGGTCAACCATAATGGTTTCTTCAAGCTCGTAATTTGCCCAGATAGGAGCGAATTTATCAGGAGCATGACTTAGCATATAAGTGCGTAAGTCAAAATCTTCACCATTATTTGCTATATTGGAAAAATGAGGCATAAAGATAAGGTCTGGTCTATAATGTCTAAAATCTTCGGCCATAAAAGTCATATATTTGTTTATGGCACTGTTTAATTCTTCTTGAGTAAAGCTTGTTTCTCGATTCTCGGCTATATCTTGCTGCGCATAAAGCAAGCGTGGAAGAAACCATAATGAGGGAAAGCGTGACGTATGTAGCGCATTCGTATAAACAGATAGTTCTTGAGAAACATTAATTATTACATCCGGCATTAAAAATGAGCAAGGGCGTCCTAGCTCGTGGCTGCACGATTCAATCTTTTGGGTGAAGGCTGTATTTTTGTAATCCTGATGCGTTAGGAAATGTGCTTCGGGTGTTGTTGTATAGTGTCGTGCAGTGATAGCAAAAAACAACATTATGGGCAGGATGAAGCCTGTCACGCGGGCCAGAATGTCAGGTTTATCCGTTTTGCGCAAAGAACTTATTCCTGATGCGATTAGATGGCTGAGTAGGAGAATAGTAGCGCTATAGAAAAACATATAAGCAGGCAAAGCATGATATACCCAGTCTTTTCCTTGTATAGTAAAAGGAATAAAGCAAAGCACGGAAATTAAGAATAGTATG
>JAGLKS010000295.1 GCA_023140905.1 Alphaproteobacteria bacterium
GTATGGAAATTATACGCGGTGCTTTTTTTAGAAATATTTCGGTGATAAAAAAGAGAATACTAGCTTGGAGCATTAGAAGAATCCCGGAAAACATCCCTTTTATTGCGATATCCTGAGCGTAATAGGTCAGGACATCTGGCAAAATGAGGGTAAGAAAATCTCTAAAGAAAATGGTAAGCACAGCAAAATAACATATAGCCATGCCAAATAACCATAGAAAGTCGGGATCAAAGACAATATTAATGCGGCGCTGGGTTATGGCGCGGTGTATAAAAAGAGCCGCGGGGATAATACCATAATGAGGTTTGAGGAGGATAAAGGCGCCTCCGGCAGCAAGAGTAAAATATTTTAAACTCGCAGGGATATGTTTTTTCCGGGTTATAAGAATTTGCGTTAATGTTAGCGGGAAGAGTGCTAGTCCTAAGAGTTGGTCTTTTTGGCCAAAATCATAATCAGGGAGCAATGTGTTAGCTAGCAGATAAGCGCCAAGAATAAGGACGCGGTGTTCTGCGGTTAATTCTTTAAAATGTTGCAGCAATGTGTTCGTTGCCAGAAGCGAAAGAACAAGTAGGCTGAAGGCATAAATATTTGTTGCATAATAAAGCGGTATGTCGGAGACCTTGGCTAATGCTGCGGCAGGAATTTGTACGATAATGCTTAAAGGTAAATTTGTATCATAATAAGCCTGGCTCATAAGTTGCCCATCCAGCAAACGCCCAGCCGAGAGAGTTAGAAATGCAATATCAGAGTTAATCGCATATGAGCAATATGTAATCAGCCATGGCAGCAGAGCTAAACACAAGCCAATAAACGAGGCTGCGCGCAAAAACAAAAACATTTTTTCTGTTTGATGGGGTAATTTATTCATTGTTTTTGCTGTTATTACGGCCTCGCTAATCCTGTTTTTATTTTATGTAGAGTACAATTTGTGACGCTGCAAAATCCTACACAAGTTTTTTGTTAAATTTTTCAATGTCCGGAGAAAAAATCATATCATTATGCGCTTTGCCTGATGGGATCATAGGAAAGCAGTTTTCTTCCGGATCTACATAAATATCAACAAGAGTCATACGATCACTTGCAAGCATATTTTCTATGACGTTGTCTAATTCGTCAATGTTTGTTGCGCGTAATCCTACGCCGCCATAAGCTTCAGCCAAAGCTACAATATCAGGCTTGCATTCGCAGATTGTCTCAGAATAGCGTTTGTCGTGTAGTAATTCTTGCCATTGGCGTACCATGCCTAGACAGTCGTTATTAAGGATAAAGATTTTAACTGGCAGGTTGTGTTGAATAGCGGTGCCAAGCTCCTGAATGTTCATTTGTATAGAGGCGTCTCCGGCAATACAGATTACATGACTATCTGGATGCGCACGCTGAACACCAACAGCAGAGGGTAGGCCATACCCCATTGTGCCCAGACCTCCAGAGGTCATCCAGTGATTTGGCTCATCAATGGGGAGAAATTGAGCTGCCCACATTTGATGTTGACCAACTTCAGTCGTGAAATATACATCTTGTTTGGTTTTCTCTTGATGCTTCTCAACAAAATGGCGTAAACGTTCCAATGCATATTGTGGCTTAATAATTTTAGTGTCTTTTTTGTACGCTAGACAGTTCTTTGCACGCCATGTGTCTATTTGTTTCCACCATTGTTTTAATGCGGCTTCATTGGCTTTATATCCTTTTTTGTTCCAGACATCCATCATGGATTGAATGGCGCGGCTCGCATCGGAAATAATAGGAAGGTCGATTTGGATGTTTTTATTAATCGAGCTGGCATCAATATCAATATGGATCTTTTTCGAGTTGGGAGAAAATTTGTCTATATTACCAGTTACGCGGTCGTCAAATCGTGCGCCGATACAAATCATAACATCGCAATCATGCATTGCCCAGTTGGCTTCATACGTGCCGTGCATTCCCAGCATGCCCA
>JAGLKS010000296.1 GCA_023140905.1 Alphaproteobacteria bacterium
AGCATAGCCGTAGCTACGGTGATGAAATTATACGCAGATAATCAAGGAAAATTCTCAAGCAAAATGTATTATTCTCAAGTGGAACTGCTATATAGTAGTTTCAACACTTATTAAAAGGCACTCGCATGGCACATAATCCCAAAAGTAAACTGACCGAAGAACAAGAGGACGTATATAAAACGGTTGATACTGTAAATTCACAGCTTCAAACATTGGAAAACTTTATCTCACGGCGTTTTGATGAAATCTCAGTGGAAATCAATGCGTCCTCCCAACAATTTGATATGGCTGAAGATGGCATTGCCAAGCGCGTTTCAGAAATACTGGAAGTACTGGGAGCCATTGGCTATAGCGGCAATGGCGGTGGTACATCTGCCAATACCGGAGTTGAGCTTGAAGCTGTTATTGAAGACACAGAGAATGCAGCGAATAGCATTTTAGATGCGGCTGACCGTATTGCTGAATATGTGAGTGACGGGAACAACTGGAACGATGATAAAACCCGCGAGGAAATTCGTGAAAATATTAAAGGAGATGTGCAGGAAATTCTTATGGCTTGCACATTTCAGGACCTTACCGGACAGCGTATTCGCAATACACTCAATAACCTGCATTCCATTGAAGAACGCCTAAGCTCTACCTTTGAACGCCTTGGCATCAAAGTAGAGACAGATCACAACATTGTTCAGGAACATATACGCGAAGCCTCGGATCAAAGCGATATTGATGACATGTTTACATCTGAAAGCAAAAACACTAAAGCTACCTCTCAAAATGATATTGACGGCATGTTTGATTAGCAAATAGCGCAGCTTTAAAATCTATAAGCTCAAAGCTAACCGATATATTCTTGCTCCCGATGAAAATACTCTAAAGACGGATCTAATGTTTTGACAAGCTTAGCTGGCACACCGGAATAAAATCCATGTGTTTGTTCGTGTGATTTATGTAACGTAGATCCGGGTCCCAGAAAAGAACCATCTGGCAATTTAGCCCCTTTTACAACAATGCAGCGTGTGTAAATTCTGCAATAGTCGCCGATATTAACAGGCTTTGTTTCCTGTTTGCATTTGCTGATATTAACCCCGTGCGTATAAAATGCACTCGAAAAACCTGTTACAGCGGAATAATTGCCGATCTTTATTGTGTTATTGCAATCAAAGAAATGCCGCTTTCCAATGCTTGAGTGCTTACCCATGATAAAAGCAGGAAAACGATCTTTCTCTTCTGTGAAATGTTTTGTTGACGGCAACGGCAAAGCACTAAAAGAGTTTCTATTTATAATTGAACTATATTCGCCTAACTCAAACAGCTCTAAATTTCTGACAATATTCAGGTGGCGAATGCGTGAACCCGGCCCCATTTTAATCTTTTTTACCTGTATATAAGAAAAGCCAATGGAGGCTGTGGGATCAATCTCACACCCGAAAAACGCATTATATACAAATATTTTAAGTCGGCTAGGAAGTAAGGCTATAAGTAAAAAGAGTATTTTCATTGTTATTGAGTGTCCTTAAGTTCTTATAAAAATGACCACCATAGTATCAAGCAGCTTTAAAAATACCACCAATACTTACCAAACATAATGACCTTACGCATTATTTATCTTTACGCATCCTAGTCCTGTGAGTTAAAAGAAAGCCTATGGAAAAAACATCAACACACACCCAAGAGCACAAAAGCGAACTTCTCATGCCCGCCGGTTCTTTGGAGCGCCTAAAAGTAGCTGTGCTTTATGGCGCGGATGCGGTTTACCTAGGCACGCCGGATATGTCTTTACGCACCAAATCCAAATTCACGCTGGCTGATGTGAAGGAAGGCATCACCTTTGCCCATAAACATGGCGTACGGGCTTATCTAACGCTCAATTTGTTCACCCATAACAAAGACGTGCCCAAGCTGGATGATTATATTGAGACACTGCGCGATATACAGCCTGACGGCATCATTGTCGCCGATCCGGGAGTATTCGCCTATTTGCGCAAACATGCGCCGGAATTTACGCTACATGTCTCTACCCAAGCTAATGTATGTTCATGGGTTACTGTGGATTTTTGGGAGAAACAAGGTGCCGAACTGGTAGTATTAGCGCGTGAAGTCACCTTTAGCGAACTTACCGAAATCCGCGGGAAATGCCCTGATATCAGGCTGGAAGCTTTTATTCACGGTGCTATGTGCATGACCTATTCAGGCCGCTGTTTGCTTTCCAATTTCATGGCCGAGCGCGGGGCTAATCAGGGGAACTGCGCGAATTCTTGCCGCTGGCAATACAAGGTAAGATTGAAGCTCAAAGACGGCTCTATAGAAGAGCTGGACTTAAACGAAGAGAACATGAAGCTCTTTGACTTTGTCCTTGAAGAAGGCCACCGCCCCGGCGAGTTTATGCCTATTATAGAAGATGAGCGCGGCTCTTATATCCTTAATTCCAAAGATATGTGCCTAATGCCGGTGCTAGATCAATACCTTGAGCTTGGCATTGACAGCCTTAAAGTCGAGGGACGAAACAAGAGTGCTTATTATGTCGCCGTAGTAACCGGAGCTTACCGCCGCGCTATTGATGACTACTATGACGCGCCGGATAAATGGGACTATAAGCCCTATATGCGCGAGCTGGAAACCGTGGCTAACCGCGGCTTTACACTGGCTTTCCATGAAGGCCGCTTACGCAATTACGCCCATAATTACGAGAACACCAAGACTATAGCGGCGTGGGAATATGCTGGAATTATCCGCG
>JAGLKS010000297.1 GCA_023140905.1 Alphaproteobacteria bacterium
TACCGTATTACCAACAGGGAAATACAAAAACTTCTCAAATCTCAGAACCAAAGAAAAAGCAACAAGTTAAAACTGAAGAGATAATAGCAGCAGTAGAGGGGGAAATAGATAATCCTACAATTGTATTTGTGCCTGTGTCTGAATCAACTACGAAACAAAAACGTGATGCAAAATGGGTCGAATATGTTCAGAAAGAAAAAGCAGCAAAAGAAAAAAGAGCAGAAGAAAAAAGAGCAGAAGAAAAAAAGAAGGCAGAAAAAGAAAAGGCAGAAAAAGAGAAGGCAGAAAAAGAGAAATATCCTCCATCAGTAAAACAGGCTATCGAAGATAAACACCATGTTGTGTCTTTACGTGATACAGAAGGTTTATCTATGGCTGCATATATTAAAAACAATTCTTTATGGATGATTGTGATCGGCGGTAGTAAATTTTCTTATCCATCTTTTTTAAGCCCTACGCCTGAGCTTTTCTCAAAAATACAACATGTCCAAGAGGGCGATTTTGATGTATATCGCCTTGGTTTTCCGGAAAATTATGGTGAGTTTTATATAAAAGTAATCGGTGGAGCTTTGGCCTGGGACATTATTATTGGTGATAAAGTTCGTTATACTAAACCAGTTGAGCCGGTTTTTGACGTAAAAACAACAAATGAAGTACGTGGCGGAAAAATTATATGGCCGTTTGATCTTATTGGCGACATTGTGGAATTACAGGAACCTGATACAGGAAAAACGCTTATTGTAGTGACGGTCGATAATGCAACACAGATGAGCGGTCATGAACGTTACTTTGTAGATTTTGATGTTTTATTTTCTTCTATTGGCATGATTATTCGTCCCAAAGTTGACGACCTGATTGTTAAGAAGACTCTCGAAGGTGTTGAAATATCAAGACCTGATCCAGGTTTAACCGTTGGTTTACCTAGAAATATTGAAGCAATAGACTTATATAATGCAGGTAAAGAAGAACGTGAGCGGCTTGAGAAAGAAGAAGAAAAGAAAAAAAATCTACTATTTAGGTTCAATGATTGGCAATTAGGGGATAGCGAGAAATTATGCCGTTATGAAATGGTGTTGCTTTCTGCTATTCATGGGCAATCGAAAGATCGCCTTGTTCAAGAGCTTCTTAAATTAGGAAAAATGTTTTTGGCACATGGCCATGCTGCTGAGGCGCTAGGCTATTTTGACTATGCTTCACAATTATTGCCCGCACTTGGAGCGAGCACAGAATTCTGGGCTTTGAAAGGTGCAGCAGCAGCGCTTGATTGGAAAAACGAAGAGGCGTTAAAGGCTTTTTCCCATAAAGGGCTTGAGAAAAATGATGAAATCAAGCTCTGGCAGTCTTTTGTATTAGCCGCATTGGAAGACTGGCAACAAGCCGCTCAGATGCTACCGGAAGATTACATTCCACTTTATACTTATCCTGATAATATTGCGTTGCGTATGGCTCTTGTTCTTGCTGAAGTTAATTTGCGGGATGGAAAAGTAGAACAAGCAGAAGATCTTCTGCGCCATATTGAAACAAAGCTTGATAAGTTGAATGATCCCATGCGTTCAGCGTTGGAATATCTCCAAGGTGAAGCTGCACGTCAACGCGGGAAAATTGAAGACACCAAATATTTATGGGAAGAGCTTACACAGGATAAAGATGATTTATACCGAACGAAAGCCGGATTGGCATTAACAATGCTTTTAAGCCAGAAAGGTGAAATTACAAATTATGAAACAATAGACCGTCTTGAGCGGTTACGTTATGCATGGCGTGGTGATGGACTTGAAGCTCAGGTTAATTATTGGCTCGGTGATGCATATTTCAAAGATAAGAAATTTATCAAAGGATTGAGCATTATGCGTGAAGCGGCAATAATTGCAAGAGATACAGCTGTGATTTCCGAGCGTATTGCAGATGATATGGCACGTACATTCACAAATATGTATATGAGTGATGAGTTGGAAAATGTATCTGCATTAGATTCTATGGCTGTGTACGATCAGTTTAAAGAATTAACGCCTATTGGTGATGACGGTGATAAATTAGTGCAACGTTTGGCTGAACATCTTGTTAAGAATGACCTGTTAGGAAAAGCTGGAGATTTGTTACGTTATCAAGTCGATCATCGTCTTAAAGGGAAGGAAAAACTACGTATTGCTATTCGTTTAGCTGCGATAGAACTTTTGGATAAATCGCCACAAAAAGCTTTAAATGCCTTGGGAAAAGCTTCAAAAACGCTTAAGCGCATTTCTGATAAGAAAGAAAGACGTAAACGCCAGCGGGAAATTGATTTGCTTAAAATCCGATCTTATTCACAAAATGGAGAATATAACAAAGCTCTATCGCTTATTGAAAAAATACCAATGGATAAAATGGTTAATCGTTTGCGCGCAGATATTTCATGGCAGGCGAGTTATTGGGATATCGCTGCATCATCGCTTAAAGAAGTGCTTATTGATGAGAACATTAAGCAGGAAGATAACTTAACATCACAACAAGTTGATCTTATTCTTAATCGCGCTATTGCCCTTAATCTGGAAGATAACCATATCGAACTGGCTAATATGCGTGAAAAATACAGTGAGAAAATGTTTGTCGCTAATAAAGATAAAGCGCGTCAGTTTGAATTGATTACCCGCAAGCAACATATTGCTGCATTAGAAGATTATGACGCATTGATGGCTGCTGTTTCAGAAGTGGATTTATTTCAAGGGTTTCTCGAGAGCTATCGCAATTTGCAAAGTGAATGATGGGCATAATTAAAAAATCAGTGGGCTGATTATGTCATATAGAGGATAAATCTTTTAGAAGAAATTATCCTCCGCTACCCATAACGCCAAAGCTTTGGATAAGCGAACCTGCTATCAAATACCAACCATCAACCAGCACAAAGAATATAATTTTAAAGGGTAGTGAGATTGTTACAGGTGGTAGCATCATCATACCCATGGACATAAGAATAGAGGCTGTAACCAGATCGATAATCAGGAATGGAAGGAACAGCATAAATCCAATCTCAAAAGCACGGCGTAGCTCGGATATCATAAAAGAAGGAATGACGATTTGCAAAGGAACATCCATGACTTCATCATAAGGGCCGCTTTCGCTCAAATTGATAAACAAGGTGAGATCCTGTTCGCGTGCATGATGTAGCATAAATTCTTTAAAAGGCGTTGTGGTTCGCTCAAAAGCTTCTATTTCTGTGATTTCTTCATTAATTAAAGGCTGAATACCATCCTCATAAGCACGTGTAAGAGTTGGTGTCATAATAAAAAATGTTAAGAACAAAGCTAAAGAAATAACAACTGAATTAGGCGGGGTTTGCTGTGCCCCCAAAGCTGTACGTAAAAAAGATAGTACAATGATGATTCGCGTAAACGAGGTCATCATAACCAGAATAGAAGGGGCCAGAGACAAGACGCTAATAATGGCTATGAGCTGAATAACGCGGCCACTTACTGTGCCATCGCCTTCCGCACCAAGATCAATAGAAACATTTTGCGCCAGAGCTGGAGCGCTCCATAAACACAAACTTAGGCTAAACAATCCCAATCCAACTCCCATACTAAAAAACCGGAAGCGGCGAGCTTGAGATATACGCTGTATCATATGGCTAATATATGCATGCATGGAGTCATCATAGCGCATGATGGATATCTTTCTTAAGGGGCATCATCAGCTTTTGCAGATTCGTCCACAGATGGTCGAGCAGGGATATTTGATTCAATGACAGTTTCTCCGGAAGCACTCAGAATAACCAGATGTTGTATTTTATCGCATTCTAGCAAGACCAGTCGTCTACGTGCATCCAGAGGTAAGCTTTCAACAAGCCTAAGCCGTCTATTATTGCCACGTATCACAGGCGTTTGTGCTGCCAGTCCTAATTTTTTA
>JAGLKS010000298.1 GCA_023140905.1 Alphaproteobacteria bacterium
ATATTTGAATCTCACCATAAATATAAATTAGACGCACCATCCGGCACAGCCATAGCCCTTGGCAAAGCTGCCGCTACTGGACGGGGAAATAGTCTGGACAATCTTGCCGAGTTTGCACGTCATGGAAAAATTGGCACTAGAGAAAAAGGGAAAATCGGTTTTTCTATCGCACGTGGTGGAGATGTTGTCGGTGAACATAATGTTATGTTTCTTGGTGAAGGCGAACGCATAGAGCTAGGTCACAAAGCATCAAATCGCAGCTTATTTGCCAAAGGCGCATTGCACGCAGCTATATGGATAGAAAATAAAGAACCGGGTCTTTATTCCATGCGCGATGTTCTGGACCTCTAACAAATCAAAGCTCGCGGGACACCTTCTTCGAGCAATAACTTCTCCTTTAAGATTGCTCCCCACGCATAATTACCAAGCTGCCCGCTCTTTTGAACAACGCGGTGACATGGAACAATAATAGAAACTGTATTAGCAGCAATAGCACTGCCTACTGCCCGCACAGCATCGGGACGCATGACCATATCTGCGACTTCACTATAAGAACAAATATAGCCCCGTCCAATATCTCTTAAAGCCCGCCAAACTTCTACTTGAAAATCAGTACCACGCAAATCCACATCAATGGCCGACTCACGACCAGCTTGCCAAGCACGGACAACTCTACGTCCTAGATTTTCTGCAACAGTGTCATTTTGCAATAATGATGCTTTGGGAAATTTATGTTTAAAATGCGCTACAGCATCACTACGCTTTTGTCCATCCAGAACAAAGCCAAGCCAACACACACCGATATCCGTCTGAGCAATAAGAATCTCACCCAAATCACTGACATAGAATCCATATATAATTCGCTCTATTAACGGGTTCACTCTTTTCTTCCCCTTATAACTCTGTTATCCCTATTAAACAGGGTTAAAATACTATTTGCTTAACATCATGCCAATGAAAACAAAAGATATCTACGAGTTTTTTTCACGTTTACAAAAAGATAATCCAGAACCTAAAAGCGAGCTGGAATATATTAATGTATATACATTGTTAGTAGCCGTAACTCTCTCTGCACAATCGACAGATACCGTGGTTAATAAAGCAACACGTACACTCTTTCAAGCCGTTGATACACCACAGAAAATGCTGGATATGGGCATTAATAACCTTAAAGAATATATCAAAACTATTGGTTTGTATAACAACAAAGCTAAAAACATAATAGCCGCAGCAGAAATGCTTGTGCAAGATTATAACGGAAATATTCCAACCACACGAGAAGAACTGATTAAACTCCCCGGTGTAGGACGAAAAACAGCAAATGTGATACTGAACGTGGCCTTCAAACAACCCACCATAGCAGTAGATACTCATATCTTCCGCGTAGCCAATCGTACAGGATTAGCCTCAGGGAAAACACCGGTGGCTGTGGAACAAGCCCTTATCAAAGTTGTGCCTGAGGAATTTGCCCTACACGCCCATCACTGGCTTGTTTTGCATGGCCGTTACATCTGTAAAGCTCGCAAACCCGAATGTGCAAACTGTCCTGTACGTGCTTTATGTGCTTTTGAAGAAAAATGATATACCGCGATGTTCTGCCTTTAGAACCGGATGCTGTACAGACACAGACACGTACACCCAGCTATAAGGATTTTATTCTATAGTAATTCGACTTAAGAATAATATAGAATTACTATAACATTTTCTTACCTAACATCTTCAAGGAAAAAGCCGCCGGATAAACCATTATCCATGCGACTTTTAAAATCTTAAGAACCAGTTTTACTTACTGATAACTGGCCCGTGCTTTAGAAAACAAACCACCTTCTGTGTTAACAGGTGTTCTCACAGCGTCTTTTTTCGGGGCTGTTTTTGCCATTGCAGAAGCTTCACTCCCTGCATGATATCTATCAATACTCTTTTGATCAACTTCACCTTTCATAGGAGTCATACGACCATCAATCATAGCGCCGGATTCAACTTCAAACTCACGGTAAGCAATTGATCCTGTAATGACACCGGTTGACTTAAGCGTAAGACGGCCATTCACTGTAATATCACCTTCAAAGCGACCGGCAATTGTAGCTTCTTCAATTTCTACTGTACCGTAGAAAGTTCCACTTTCAGCGATATCCAATACTTTCGCACCTTTAAGAGCCGCTTCCACAGTTCCTTCGACAAGAAGATGATCACAAGCATCAATTTCACCGGACATGTTAATACCGCGCCCGATAGTCAATGTACGATCAGAACTTCCCGCATACGGAGAAACTTCCTGAGCTTGATGCGTAGTAGTGGCCTTATTATACGAAGAAGATCCATAAGCAGCACTACCATATGCCGGAGCCGGACTGGCAATAGCAGGTTGATAGCTACTTGTACGTTGTGCAGGAACATCTTGATCCTGCGGCTTCGTCAAGGGAGCCTCCTCCTCACGTTCACTTCTTACCGGAGCATATTTACCCTGAAAGCTCTCTTCTTCCTGATCTTTCATTTTTGTCTCTTCTTCCTGTTTTTTTATTGATGGGGAATAACCGTATTTGCGTGGCTGAGCAATCTCTTCACTAGTTTTTTGCTCTTCCTGAACCGGACTCTGACGTTCATCGTCTTTATCGTACGCTTCTTTTGGTTGCTTATGTTTTTGTTGTTCAGCTTCCTGAACCTCTGACTTAACTCGATGAAACATCTTTTTACACCTTTCCATATGAAAATGTCTGCCAAAAACGCACGACAAGAAGCGTACGCTTAACTCTCATAACCTGCTCACTGAATGCGTAAAATCTACCATGCTCCCCTCATTCTAGCAAGATGCGATTCGCAGTTTTCCCCACACAAAAACACATCACTTTGATTCTTCACAATTTTAATTCTTTTTTCTTTTATTATGAAAAAGTTATTATCCGATTCTGCACAATTATTCTTTTTAGACAGAATCGGCTTGTGCACAAAAATACGATTGATGCATACAACTGCACACATATGTTTACCGTATTGTGCTTTGAACAATAATTTCCTTTATTATCAAATAGTCATATATAAGCCTTTGATATAAAACAACGTTATATTATGGCAATAGGAATTTTTCCCTCGATGTTCAGTTTGTTAGTGTAAAATATATTTGAGAAAACTTGCATATTATCAACTATTCTACTCTTATAACTATGAATTGTGGGACATTAGTTTAGAGGGAGAATAACATATATGTATTACTTTACACTGCGTAAACATAGCGACAATGCCATTTTATTTGATGGTCGGTACAATACATTCACAGAATGTTTAGAAGATGCCGTAAACAAGAATATTTCATTGCCACATATTGACCTACGCAATAGAAATCTGGTCAATGCCAATATAGACAATGCGTTCATGCCATACGCTGATTTCAGCAACAGCAATCTTAGCGGAGCCAATATATCAGAAGCCATCTTACGTGACTCAAAATTTACAGATACCAGCTTATATAATTGCTGCATGTCGTATTCTGATTTGCGCAATTGCGATTTTACCGGGGCAGGCTTTGGAGGTACATTAATCGACAATACAAATCTGGAAAATTGTACATTCTCGACATTATCATGCTTTGATTTGGATTTTGTGCAATGCCTTAACATGGAAAATTGCAGTTTTATTGAACCAAATAATAAGCTTCATAGCATGTCAACCGTTCCTGTTGTTATAAAAGGGCTGCTCAATACTCCTATTATTATATTCGATAATAACGTTAAAATCGGCAATAAAACTATTAAGCGCGATATAACGCCCCAGCTCTTAAACATCTTAAGCACGTACACTTATCAACAAATGCGTGATAGCAATAAAGCTGCATAGAACTACTTGGGCTGTGCCAGTGAGCCAGCCCATATTTCCTTTAATCCTCTGATACAAATATATCTAAGGATTTAAAGCATAAATCTTATAATAATTACTTGAAAATAGAGCATATTATCCGTATATGAATAGAACTCTGATAAAAGAGCGCGCCCGTGGCGGAATGGTAGACGCTGCGGACTTAAAATCAGATAACACTAAAAAAATCCCCAAAATATCAAATGAAATCAATGTTTTATCTTTATTAACCTTTTTTGGTTACACTTACACATGTCTTACACACTTTTTGACGCGTAAGACGCAGCAGATTTTTACTTTTTTGAAATCTGATGCAGGTGAAAATGTGCAAGTGATTATGGATATTAATCAGCAGACAAATAATCTGTTGCACCTAAAAAAGTCTGATGGAGATAACTTCTAATGCAAGAAACACAACACACTTTATTAGATGGAAAAGTGCATGTTTACATGCGCAATAATAGCCGATTCTGGCAGTGCTCTACTTATCTGGATAGTAGCAATCACCGCGTTTCTACCAAGGAAGAAAACCTCAACCTTGCCATGGACTTTGCCCGCGAGTGGTATACTGCGATCTACGTTGAATCAAAGAAAATAGCACGCAACAACCGTATTGATACATTGGTAAGACGGTATAGAGGAGAAGACACACCCATTGAAAACACCTATGCGCACATCCCTGCCCCCTATCAACGCGCTACCCAACAAACCGAAAAACCAAAAAGAAAACGCTCTGGCCGCCTTTTTGCCGAAGCCGCTGAAAAGTTTATCGCTGAATATGAGCTTAGTGTAGCCGGGGAACGTAACGAGCACTACGCAAAATCACATGAAAGCCGCATACGAAATCATATTATTTCTTTCTTTGGTGATACACTTTTAAATGAAATCACCGCCGGATTAATGCAAGAATATCGCATTAAACGTACACAAAACGGCTATAAAGGGCGCTTCCCTTCCCGAAGCACCCTACATCATGAAACTGTCACACTGCGTTTAGTGCTTAAAACCGCACACTGTTATGGCTGGATAGAGGCAATCCCTGACCTTACCCCACCTTACAAAACATCAGGAAAAGTGAAACACCGTGCATGGTTTTCACCAGAAGAATACAAAATGCTTTACGAAGCCACGCGCGAACGCGCAAAAAATCCGAAGCAAGAGCGTTATAGAACGGTCTGCGAAGATCTACACGACTATGTTCTATTCATGGCGAATACTGGATTACGGCCTGACGAGGCCGGACGCCTTGAATATAGGGATGTAACGATCGTGACGGACCATGACACAAGCGAACGCATCCTTGAAATTGAAGTACGCGGCAAACGCGGCATTGGTTATTGCAAAAGCATGCCCGGAGCCGTCTTCCCCTTCCAAAGAATACATGAACGCCACAAAGGCAAACCTTTGGACAAAATATTTGGTAAAACCCCAAGACTATTGAACAAAGTCTTGGAAGAACTTGACCTTAAAACTGATAGAGATGGGAACGTCCGCACAGCCTATAGCTTACGCCACACCTATATTTGCCTGCGATTAATGGAAGGCGCTGACATCTATCAGGTTGCAAAGAACTGTCGTACTAGCGTTGAGATGATCGAAAAATACTACGCCATACATCTCAAGAACACGTTAGACGCCTCTGCAATTAATGTCCGAAAGCCAAAAAGAAAAAAGAAAAAAACATCCGAATAAAAATAGATAATTACTTGAAAAAATAATGCGTTGCCCTTATGTATAAACGCTGAATGTGCGCCTGTGGCGGAATGGTAGACGCTGCGGACTTAAACAATTTGAGTGCACCCTTGGAAACTTAGGATGTAGAACTGCTCAAAGTCGGGGAAACCTCCAAGCTTTTTAGCTTATGGCAATCCCGAGCCAAGCCTTCGAAAGAAGGAAGGTGTAGAGACTAGACGGGCAGCATCTAAAGCCATACGGCTATGATGAAGGGATAGTCCAGACCACAAACCTTTTAGGGCGATGAAAATCGTAGCTGGTAAGAAAATCCGTTGACCGTAGGTCGTGGGGGTTCAAGTCCCCCCAGGCGCACCACCTTTTTTGAATGGCTAAAAAAGCCACCTAAGGCCTTGAAAGGTAAGGCAGTTTTTGGAGTTCTAAATCCTTCATTCCGGCAATAGGTCAGACGCTCTGAAAACACCAGTTTTAGCACTGTTCTTTGCAGGTTAAATTGACTGGAAGTCCATATTTTGTAGGGGTTTGAGAGAAGCATCATAGAGAGTTCAAACATTTCTTCAAAGCTATGCTTTGGCATCTCTGTTCTTCCTGCTTTTTCCTGATAGATCAGCTTCTTTTTTTCCAGTTCATCAATACGGTCTTCATAAGCTTGAGCCTGTTGCAAGATGATTAAAAATCCTAAATTATATGACTGTATAATTTGGAGAATAACATGTCACGTCAAATAGAAATGATTAGCCTTGAAGAATTGGTTCCGCTCGCGCACCAGTACCGCAAATTCATCAACGTTTTCAATTTTGCGAAGATCCGTCACCATCTAAAATCCGCAGAGAAAGACGCGAATTACAAAGGCTACGGCGTGGAACGTTTGTTCAAGTGCCTGCTTTTACAATT
>JAGLKS010000299.1 GCA_023140905.1 Alphaproteobacteria bacterium
CTTTAATCGTACCGGAAGTAAATCCGGAAGATTTAAAAAAGCAAAATGGAATTATAGCAAATCCAAATTGCTCAACAATACAAATGGTAGTTGCACTTGCTCCTATTCACAGGGAATTCACAATAAAACGTATTTTAGTCTCAACTTATCAGTCCGTATCCGGCGCAGGCCGCAAAGCTATTTTTTCTCTTCAAAATGAAGCAAAACAACATTTAAACCATGAAGAAGTAGAACAGGGGTCGCTCTCTCATCAAATAGCATTCAATCTTATTCCTCATATCGATGTTTTTATGGATAACGGTTACACTAAAGAAGAAATGAAAATGGATTGGGAGACAAAAAAAATATTACACAGTGATGATATTGCAGTTTCTGCAACATGTGTACGCGTACCTGTTTTTCGAGCACATTCAGAAGCAGTAAACGTTGAGACGGAAAAACCTATTACAGCTGCAAAGGTAAAAGAACTTCTTTCAAAAGCACCGCTTGTAGTGCTTCAGGATGATCCTCATGAAAATCTGTATCCAATGCCTATAAAAGCTGAAAATAAAAATGAGGTCTTTGTTGGCAGGATAAGACAGGATGAAAGTATTAAAAATGGTATAAACATGTGGGTTGTCTCAGATAATCTTTTAAAAGGCGCCGCATTCAATGCAGTACAGATCGCAGAAAAACTTATCGAATTTAAATTAGTATAAATTATTCAGCCGAAAAGTTACGCTAAAAAAACGAAAAAAGCCCGCTTTTTTAAGCGGGCTTTTTTGATCCAACCTCTAGCGATTGTGCTAAAATGTTCTGGTTTTTCGAGTAATTAGAGCTTATTTTTAGTTACTCACCTTAACTATTTATTTTTTTGCTGGGAGGATCCCATCCAATGTCTAGCACTGTTGATAACAGTAAACGACGATTTTTAACTACTGCGGCAAGTGTTGTCGTCGGTGGTGCAGGTGCTGCAGCTGTTGCTGTACCCTTCGTCTCTTCTATGCTTCCAAGCGCCAAAGCACAAGCCGCCGGCGCACCTGTTGAAGTTGATATTAGTAAACTTGAAATCGGCCAGTTAATGACTGTTGAATGGCGCGGAAAACCTGTTTGGGTTTATCGTCGCTCTCCTGAAGTGTTGCAAAACCTGACAAGTAATCACGATGTTTTACGTGATCCTGCTAGTGATGTTGCCGAACAGCAACCTGAATACTGTAAAAATGAAGGTCGCTCTATTCGTGATGATCTTATGGTATTGGTTGGGATTTGCACTCACTTAGGTTGCTCACCAACATACCGCCCAGAATTAGCACCAGAAGATTTAGGTTCTGACTGGAAAGGTGGCTTTTTCTGCCCATGTCATGGTTCAAAATTTGACCTTGCTGGCCGTGTTTACACTGGTGTTCCTGCTCCGACTAACCTCGTTGTTCCTCCCTATTTTTTCCAAGGTGATAATCGCATTATCATCGGTGAAGACGCACAAGGAGCCGCATAATGTTTTCTAATTTAATGGGCTGGGTTGACGCACGATTTCCTGCAACAAAAATGTGGGAAGAACATCTTTCTAAATATTACGCACCAA
>JAGLKS010000003.1 GCA_023140905.1 Alphaproteobacteria bacterium
AGAATTTTTTCCTGGGCTTCAATGGCTTTTGTAAGTTGTTGAATTTGTTTCACCGTGGCTTTAATGATTTGGGCGGTGATCTCATCGGTGGCTGAGGCGATACTTTTTTTAGCAGTGTTGATCAATGCGTTGGCCTTTGACTGTGTCACATACGCGATCAAAGTCAGCGAAGATCTTTTGGCCTTGGCTAATTTGGTGGCTGTTGGATAACGCTCCAGCAGGCTGAGCACCCATTTGGGAACGCCATTTTTACAATAGCCTAAAATTTCCGGATTCGCCGCGTAAAGATTGGATTCCAATTGATTGAGCAGTTGGGTTTTTTGCTTTAAGAGCATTTTGATGAAGCTCCACTGCTTTCTCAAACTGCAAAGCGGATCCCGTTGTTGATAGGTGACGTTTTCAGGATGAGCGATCATGTATTTGGCCACATTTTCAGCGCTGATGGGATCGGTAATGTTACGCTCTAATCCCGCCTTGCTGTTATTATGAACGCCACAGGGATTTAGCCTGGCGGTTTTCAGCGGCAAGCTGCTTTGGAATTTGATCAAGGCATCAAACCAGTTATTTTCGTAACCGCCGGTGCTTTCTACGGCCGCATAAATGCGAGCCTTGGGATGATCATTGCAAAACTTTGAAAGAATGCTGTAAAGCTGACGATGTCCTTCAAAGGTATCATCCAGCTGAAAGCCGTCTTCAATGGGACGCTTGGCAGCATCAAGCATAATAAAATCCGAATACCCTTTACTGATGTCGGCTCCTAAATAATAGTTTGGCATCACAGTCTCCTTTTCGGTAAAAATCGTTATGAACCAGGAATCATCAGCCTTGTCCAATACGGTGTCGGTGCACCAAGTTGTTCCCCGACTTAAACCTGGTGGAAAGAAGATACTAAAATCCGGGCTCGTAGCCCAAGGCACTTTCCTTCTCTTCCAACAGATAACTGATTTTACCGAAATGAAGAAACTATTTTTTAATCAACTTTAACTATACAAGGCACTTCTTTTTTTCTCTTACCTCATGAAGCGCTCGTACGCAATCAGACCCCATACAATCAAGGCGGTCAGCATGCTGACCGCTGCAGCGGCGGAACCTAAATCCTTTGCCTGTTTTGATAAAATATGGCGTTCCGCACTGATACGATCCACCACGTTTTCCACCGCTGAATTGAGCAATTCGGTAATTAGCACCAGCATGCAGGAGCCGATGAGCAGCGCCCATTCTACGACCGTTTTACCCATCCAGATGCCGATGGGCAACATGATTGCAATGACAATCGTTTCTGTTCGAAAAGCCATCTCATTGTTCCATGCGGCTTTAAACCCGGCAATCGAATAAATCACGGCATTTTGGATGTGGCCAAAGATATTCTCGTTTTTATCTATCATCTTCAGAAACCCCCCATAAATCGAGAAGCTATCTCAAAAATGCATCTAACGCCCAAGGGCTGTGTTGCCCCGCCAGAAAAAGCGGGATTTCACATCTAATTATATGAATATTAAGGAGTGAATCAAACCGATTTAATTTAGAAAACTAAATGTCACGCCTTGCTGAGCACCTCAAAATAT
>JAGLKS010000030.1 GCA_023140905.1 Alphaproteobacteria bacterium
ACTTAACACATATAAGCGCAAAAACCTACACTAACGCAAGTTAGTCATTCACCATCCTAAAAGCAATGCCCTAATAAAAGGTTAATCTTCAACGAGAACACTTGGACATGGATTCGTATTACATTATCTTTATGAACTACTACGGACTCACATCTGGAATTTTACACACAGATAAACGACCATAATCCACGTTTTTTATTGCTCGACAGAAAGATTTGGTTGGTCTTGTGTTTCTTCTGCCTGACTTTCAGCCTGTTCAGAGACTTCATCGCCACCCTCTTTTTCGCCTGCTGTCGGCATAATATCTTGAAGCTCGGAAGCTATATCATCCATAGCAATATCTGGAAACTCACTTGAAGGAACAGTATATTCTGCCATGCCCGCCGGTGTATGGTTATAAAACCGTTCGCCATATTCATCTGCTTGCGCCACTATTGATGTCACAAAAAGAAGCGTTATAGTTACAAATCCCAAAGTTATATAATGTAGCATAGTGCTGTTCCTTAAATTTCGTGCCTCCTCAGGCATTTTCGTACGGCCCGGTATCTACCACATATTTTATTGTTATGTCAAATATAGTTGCGGGTGCTCTTTTTACTCTTGATATAATAGTGAATCGTTATAGTTTATGATAGATAAAATTTCGGTAGTATGGCATTCATGCTAATGTCTTGAGAACTTTCCAATTGATGCGTTGAGATTATGCTTTCTTTTGTAACAACACAGACAAACCCTATACGCTATTTGCGTTGCCTTTCCCGCATTTGGGGAAATGATGATTCAGATAACAGCGGCACTGGTGATAGTTCACCGCAGACTCAGCATGGGCTTGTATTGAAAAGCCGCCCCAAAACACAAAAACCGTCTATGTATAAAGTATTATTGCTCAATGATGATTATACGCCCATGGAATTTGTGATTCATGTTCTGGAGAATATTTTCAAAAAAAACCATCAGGAATCAACTGAGATCATGCTTCACGTTCATCGCCGCGGAGTTGGTCTATGCGGTGTCTACACTTATGAAGTCGCAGAAACGAAAGTTGCTCAGGTCATGGAATATGCCCGCGCTAACGAACAACCTTTACAATGCACAATGGAAAAAGAATAGATATAGCTATCTATAGTGACTTGGCTTGGCTTTTACATATTCCGACCCATTCGTATAATAGACCATAGCGCCATATAAAAGACTGTGCTAGAATAGATTTCGTTTTCTGTCTGTTTTTTTATTACTATAGTGATTTGGCTTTACTTTGCAGCAGGCACACGGAACGTAGGCGTAGAAAAAATCTACGGTAGAGAACGTGTAACGCACTGCAAAGTAAATGCAAACTACTATAGCGTAGGATAAATCAATGCTTTCTCGTAATCTTGAACAAACTTTGCACAGCGCATTGGCTATAGCTAATGAGAAAAACCACGAATATGCCACGCTTGAGCATTTATTGCTTGCATTGATAAGCGATCAGGACGCTATGGCGGTTTTGCGGTCCTGCGGCATTGATCTGGATGAATTATCCGCAGCATTGATGCAATATATCGATAATGATCTAAATAGCCTGATTAACAAAGACACCGGAGACTCTCAACCAACAAACGCTTTCCAGCGTGTTTTACAGCGCGCAGCCATCCATATGCAATCTTCTGGCCGCGAGGAAGTAACCGGCGCAAATGTCCTTGTTGCTTTATTTTCGGAACGTGAGAGCCATGCTGTTTATGCTCTACAAGAACGTGATATGACGCGCTTTGATGCAGTTAATTATATCTCGCATGGTATTGCCAAAGTTCCTTCACAACAAGACGGCGGTGACAAAACTCCTAAAGGTGTTGATGGTGATAATGAGACAAAAACCGGCAAAGATTCTCTGGATGCTTATTGCACAGACCTTAATCAGAAAGCCTCTCAAGGTAAAATTGATCCTCTTATTGGCCGTGAGCATGAAGTTGAGCGCACAATTCAGATTTTATGCCGCCGCTCTAAGAATAATCCACTTTATGTTGGTGATCCGGGTGTAGGAAAAACAGCGATAGCTGAAGGACTGGCTAAACGAATCATTGAAAAAGATGTACCTGAAGTCCTACATGAAAGTGTTATTTATGCTTTGGATATGGGAGCATTACTGGCTGGAACACGTTATCGTGGTGATTTTGAGGAACGCTTGAAAGCTGTGCTAGCTGAGCTACAAAATATTCCAGATTCGATTTTGTTTATTGATGAAATCCATACAATTATTGGTGCAGGCTCGACAAGCGGCGGTGCCATGGACGCATCGAATCTCTTAAAACCTGCGTTGTCCAACGGTGCGGTGCGGTGCATTGGCTCAACAACATATAAGGAATACCGCAATTATTTTGAGAAAGACCGCGCCCTTGTGCGTCGATTCCAAAAAATTGATGTTGATGAACCCAGCATTGAAAACACGATTAAAATCCTCATTGGATTGCAGCCCTATTATGAAGAACACCACAAGGTAAAATATACACTCAGTGCTTTAAAAGCTGCGGTAGAATTATCGGCTAAATATATTGGTGATCGCAAATTACCGGACAAAGCTATTGATATCATTGATGAAGTTGGTGCAGCACAAATGCTTGTACCGGAAGATCAGCGCAAAAAAACTATCAGCCATAAAGATATTGAGGCCGTTGTTTCTATGATTGCCCGCATTCCTTCTGCCACGATGAATCAAAATGATCGTGAAGTTTTACAAACATTACAACGTGATCTCAAAACTTTGGTTTATGACCAAGATCAAGCTATTGATATGCTGTGTAACTCGGTGAAAATGGCGCGGGCAGGGTTACGTGATCCTGAAAAGCCAATTGGCTGTTATTTATTTTCCGGGCCTACCGGTGTAGGAAAAACTGAAGTTGCCCGTCAGCTTTCAAAATCCCTAGGCGTAGAATTGCTGCGCTTTGA
>JAGLKS010000300.1 GCA_023140905.1 Alphaproteobacteria bacterium
TCCAGCATTACAAAAACACCTTTATCATCTCCTCGGCGGATGAGGCGGCCAAAGGCTTGTTTAAGTTTTAGGCGGGTGAGCATTTCATCATAACGCCGTTCTCCGAAAGCTTTACGTCTGGCTTTGTGTAAAATAGTTGGGCGGGGCCATGGGACGCGGTCAAAGACTAAAAGGCGCAGAGAATTTCCGGGAATGTCTATACCATCACGCACAGCGTCTGTGCCTAGCAAGCAGGAATTTTCTTCTTCTCGGAATATATCAATAATTGTACCGGTGTCGATTTGTTCAATATGTTGGCCGTAAAGAGAAATTCCTGATTTTTCAAGTGGCCCTGAGATTTTATCGTAAATGCTGCGTAGGCGCTGAATTGCTGTAAATAGACCAAGAGCACCACCTTGTGAGGCTGTGAATAGAGCCTGATATGCGCTTGCTACTTGTTCAAGATCATTTTTGTTAACGTCATTCAGAATAATAACGCGGGCTTGCTCTGTGTAATTGAAGGGAGAGGGAAAGCTGCTTTGATGTGGCTTTGATGTTAGATAATGGACACCGCTGCGTTCTTTGGCGTTTTGCCAGTTCTTTTCTTCGTCATCACTCGTATCTTGTAATGTGGCTGAGGTGACAGTCATTCCATGGATATGCGGACGCATTGATGTAGCAAAAGGTTTCATCGGATCAACATAATGGCGGTAAAGACCAAGATCAACGGCTTTGCCGTCTACGCGTTCAACTTCCATCCAATCAACGAAGCCTTCTGTCTTTTGGGTTTTTTCCATAGTCTCAAGCATAGCAATCCAGCTTTGCAGGGCCATACATCCACGGCGTTCTAATGATGATGCTAAGGCATCAAAACGCTTGCGGGTGTCACTATCCATCTCCCCCTGATCCTTAATCAGACGCTCATGCATATGTTTGGCAAGAATGTTCATCGGCTCCAAAAGGTTTTTTAAAGCTATTCTTAGCTTTTTACAGCTTTGCAATATTTCATTATCAAGAGGGGAAATAGGGGTCTCGATAGAATACGGGCTTTTCAGTTCGGCAGCACTGGCGCGGGCATTTACAAGGCGATAGATTTGCATCAGAAATTCTTCGCATGGACCGATAGGGGCTTTGTTTTTAAATCGGAGGCTCCAGCCCATAGCACATAAGGCATTTGATGTTTGGTGAACAATATCTTCCAGTGCTTTCAGAGCTTTTTCATCGCCTTCGAGAAGGTCTTCACAGCGGCGTTTTAATCCTCGGCTTCGCGCTTTTCTTGTTCCTTCATTGCCCATAATCCAGCGGCGTAGCTCTGCTGTTTCACGGGCTGTAAGGTGGGCCGCATAAGCACTGTCAGCAGCGCTGAAAAGGTGATGCCCTTCATCAAAAATATAACGCGAGGGCATTCCATCTGAAGAAGAGGATTGTACTGCATTAATCATAACGAGAGCATGATTAGCAATGACTAGACGTGCGCGTGCAGCTTTACGCACAGAGCGTTCAATGAAGCAACGGCGATAGTGATCGCAAGCAGAATAGATGCATTCGCCGCGTCGGTCTGATAATCCGGTTGTGTTGGCAAAGCCTAGAATGCTGGAAAGCCAACCCGGAAAATCGGGACCGCTTAAGTCTCCGTCTTTAGTTGCAGCAACCCAACGGGCCATAATTCCGGCACTTACAGCATGGCGTGGATTATGGGACAAGGCGGCTCCTGCTGCGGCGTCTTCCAGATTAAGCAAGCATAAGAAGTTTTCCCGTCCTTTTCTTACGGCAACATAAGCATCTTTAACAACGGGGTGAGGATAGAGGCGGTCTAGTTCGCTGTTGATTTGGCGTTGAAGGTTTTTAGTGTATGTGGAAATCCAGACAGCCCCTTCATTCTTATCAGCCCAAACGCTGGCAGGGGCTAGATATCCAAGCGTTTTCCCTATGCCTGTTTCAGCTTCTGCCAGAACAATATGCGGATTTTCATCTTCGGCCATAGGTTCAAACATGGCGCGAATGCTTTGGCAGTATAATTCTTGTTCTGGCCGCTTTTCACTGGGACGGTCCCCAACATTGAGTAGGTCTGTTAGTTTGTCTTGAGCTTCTGTTTTGTTCACACCTTCATGGGCTATAGGTGGTTCGGGAGGTTCTTCGCTCCATTCCGGCAGGTGCTTCCAGACATTTAGGGCAGAGCGGGAGAAGATTTCTGCTTGTGGTTCATATTCTTGTCCAAGGGCGGTGTAAATATAAGGACTCCATGGCCAGCCTTTTCCCTTTAATCCCATAACGCCAGCGATTTTTACAGGATCAGCCTGTTCATTATATGGATCTTCTTGCAGATTTTTTAGCAATGTTCGGGCAATATCTAATAACGCAAAT
>JAGLKS010000301.1 GCA_023140905.1 Alphaproteobacteria bacterium
GCGCGAAAATAATGATGCTCTGGTTAAAGCGCTAGATAAGGAAAAAGAAAACAACATCGCTTATCGTAGAAAAATTGTTGAATATCAAGCTGAGCTAGCGCAAAGGAAAGAAGTAGAGCAAGCATCTTCTAGTGGTGTGCATAGAGCAAGTATTTTTGAGCGTCATATAAAGGCGCTTGAGCAAAAACAGCAACAAGCAGAAAATAGATCGTCAGAATTAAAGCTTGAGAATCAGGAACTAAAAGCACGCATGGAGCTTTTATCTGCGTCAATAAAGGATAATTTATTCGATGACATTCAACCTGCATCAGGGCATAGTTTTATCAAAGATAATAATAAGGGGTATTCATCTATAAAAGAGGCCCCTCCTGTTCTTGATAGCAAAGATACTCAGGATTTATCTAAGGATGAAGAAGAAAGCAGTATAAAAGGGGTGCTAAAAGAACATTCTGCTGCAAACGAAGTGTCTGCAGATAATGGGCGTTTAGCTGTTAATGATAATTTTCTGGATGCTGAGGTACTATTGGCGACAGGTTTGTTACCACTTCAATAGAATAAATCAAATATTGAGAATAAATCAAATATTGCAAATAAAAATTCAGACACATAAAAAGGGCGCGACTCACATGTTACGCCCTTTTCCAATTATTTATAAACATAGACTCGCTTAATCTTTATCCGAGTTTATGTAATTAGCCATATTGAACGGAGGTATCGGCATCATTTTCATAGCACGTTCAAACATTTCCATGTTTTTGCGGGCAATTTCTTCGAAGTTAGCAGTTTGCGGGAACATGTTTTCCATACCGGACATGCCCATTCCTTCGAAAGATTTTGTAAATTGCTCTTGCATTTTTTCCTGGTTTTGCTTGAATACATTCATTGTTTGTTCAAGGTAACTAGGGACCATAGATTGCATATTGTCACCATAAAAACTAATTAGATTACGCATAAAGTTTGTCGGCAGCAATGTTCCTTCGCCCTCGCTAGCTTCTTGATCTGCTATGATTTGCGTTAGCACGCTACGAGTGATATCTTTGCCTGTTTTTGCTTCAAGAACAACAAAGTTGCGTCCTTCTTGAACCATCTCACAAAGGTCTTCCAGCGTAACATAGCTGCTCCGACCTGTGTCATATAAACGGCGATTCGCATATTTCTTTATGACTGTCGCCTCGTCTTTGCTATTCTTAGCTTTGACCATGTTGCACCTATTTTCTTGTTAAATGTATAAACGGAGTAATTGCTATTATGCACAAAAAATATAAAAAGAAAAGTATTGTATGGAAAAAGTGCAATATTTTTTATATGCTGCATATTATGAAAATATTGTTTTTATGTTCAAAGGAATAAAATTATGCGCGATGGACCTCATCCGTTACTAGTGTATTTAGGTTTGGCTGCTGCAAATTCTGAGGGGATACAAGGTTTTATGCCGCAGCGCATGTCAGTATATTCGCAAAAACAATTAACAGAGATGATTCGCGGTATACAGATGTACCAGAAACATACTCACTACCAAGAGCGTCTTAAAACGCAACAAGTATGGCAAAGCGGGACTGTTAAAATTCTAAAACCTTCAGGGATTAGTGCCTGCGTTAATGAATCTAAGGCGGTGCCATTGCTGCTTATTCCTTCATTGATTAACAAATCGTATATTATGGATCTGGCAGAAGAATATTCATTGCTAAGATGGCTCAATAAAAAGGGAATACCGACGTATCTTCTTGATTGGGGGAATATTGCCAGTGAAGAAGAAAATACAACATTATCAATAGCACAGCTTTTGCGAAATAAATTGAGTTGTGCAGTGGAGGCTCTATCTGAAATACATGCGTCTCCTATTGATGTTCTTGGTTATTGTATGGGGGGGACTTTACTGGCTGGAAGTTTACACATATTGAGCCAAAATGTACGTAAAGCAGTTTTCCTTGCAACTCCATGGGATTTCTATGTCACGTCATTAGACAATGAAGAAAAAATAAAAGGGGAACCGCTCCTTAATGCGTCTCAAGATCTTGCGGAAATGGTGCGTAATTGGGCACCAATATCATTACCGGCTGTGAAGGAAAAAGGGCGCTTGCCGAAAGAATACACACAAAGCCTGTTTGCTGCTCTTGGTGCACGCGGTGCTGTGCATAAATTTATCAAATTTGTATCTATGTCTTCTGATGCTCCAGAAACAAAATTATTCGTGAGTGCAGAGGATTGGTTGAATGATGGTTTAGATCTACCCGGCAGAATTGCCCACGAATGTATTCAAGGCTGGTTTTTAGATAATGAGCCGGCAAAAGGCCTTTGGTATATTGACGACCATTGTGTTAATCCAAATACATTTGATTTACCGTGTCTGATGATTGCAGCACGCAAAGATAGCCTTGTTCCTTTTCCAAATGCATATGCATTATATGAACAAATCCCGCAGCGTTGGCGTTATTTGATATCTCCTGATACAGGTCATGTCGGCTTAATTATAGGCAAAAATGCGGTTAAAGATGTATGGCAACCATTACTGCATTGGTTGCGCAAAGATAGATAGAATGCATAGCACTGAGAGACAATATCTATATGAGCGTTATTTGGTATAACCATTTCCTGTAATTGTCTGTGGGGTTGATATATTTCCTCATATATATATTGTAAGTCGGGTATTTGGCAGAATCATGTATTTTGGTAAACGCTGGATTATTCACTTAATACTTTAATCATATAGATTTAGAATGGATGGTGTAATTATGATGGATCCTGTAGTAATTGTTGCGGCGAAAAGGACTGCAATTGGAACATTAGGCGGAGGGCTTTCTTCTCTTCCTGCCCATGAGCTTGGAGCGTGCGTTATTGACGCAGTAATGAAAGATGCTGGACTGGAAGGCGCAGATGTAGATGAAGTTCTGATGGGGCAAGTCTTAACAGCTGGCTGCGGTCAGAATCCTGCAAGGCAGGCTGCGATCAAGGTTGGTATCCCTGTAGAAAAGACAGCAATGACAATCAATCAGGTTTGTGGATCTGGATTGCGTTCTGTTGCACTTGGAATGCAAGGCATACTTAGTGGAGATGTGGACATCGTTGTTGCAGGCGGTCAGGAAAATATGAGTGCTGCGCCACATGTTATTCATTTACGCGAAGCTGTTAAGTTTGGTGATGCAAAAATGCGTGACTCTATGATCCTTGATGGTTTATGGGAGATCTTTAATGGCTATCATATGGGGGTTACTGCTGAGAATATTACAGAACAATTTAGTATTTCTCGTGAAGATCAAGACGCTTTGGCAGCAACTTCCCAAAATAGAGCTGAGAAAGCGATGAATGATGGACGCTTTAAAGATGAGATTGTTCCTGTTGAAGTTCAAAAACGCAAAGAAACAGTCATTGTTGATACTGATGAATTTCCTCGTTCTGGCGTTACGAAAGAAGGGCTTGCAAAAATGCGTCCGGCATTCAAGAAAGATGGAACGGTTACAGCGGCAAACGCATCTGGAATTAATGATGGTGCAGCAGCCGTTGTTTTGATGCGTGAAAGCGAAGCAAAGTCCAGAGGACTGGAAGTGCTTGCAACGATCAAGTCTTGGGCAACACGTGGTGTTGATCCTTCGATCATGGGAACCGGCCCGATACCTGCAACAAAAGCAGCGTTAGAAAAAGCTGGGTGGGGCATTGATGATCTGGATCTTATAGAAGCTAACGAAGCGTTTGCATCTCAAGCTCTTTCTGTTGTGAATGAGTTGGGATTTGATGTGGAGAAAGTTAACGTTAATGGTGGTGCAATTGCACTAGGCCATCCTATCGGAGCTTCTGGAGCACGTGTATTAGTGACGTTATTGTATGAAATGAAAAAGCGTGACGCAAAAAAAGGTCTGGCAACATTATGTATTGGTGGCGGTATGGGAATCGCTATGTGTGTTGAGCGCTAGGTATCCTTACTCAAACAATTAATTGAAAATGTAAAACTGCGCCCGTAAGTAAATATCGGACGCAGTTTTGTTTATTGTGATGATGCTAACTCTTAAACAAAATATCTAGGGGGCAATTTTTATATGGTGGTAGCAATAAACTATGTAATGCATATACTATTATAATTATGGCTAGAGATAGAATTATATTAGAACGTCGGTTTGTCCCAGAGGGAAGCCTTATCATCAAAGAAGGAGATGAGGGGTATTCTGCTTATCTAATCCAATCTGGTGAAGTTGACGTATATTCTAAAAACGAAGAGGGCAATAAAATTGCTCTTGCTAAGTTGGGCGTGGGAGAGATATGCGGCGAGATGGCATTGCTAGGAGATGGCGTGCGTTCGGCGAGTGTTTGCGCGGTATCTGATTGTAATTTGGTTGTTATAACGCGTGCAGCTTTTGAAGAAAAGCTTAAACGTAGTGATACGACGGTTCGGGCTGTGATGAAAATGCTCATACAGCGAATTATTTCATCAAATGAAGAACGCAGAAGCCATATAGATCAAGAAAAAGAGGGCGATAGTGATAAAGACGTAGAAGAAAAAGGCTCTACCAAAGGCAAGACATCTGATATTTTCTGGGATTTTTAGCAATCTCTCTTTATTTCCTATAGTTATTCTGATGCTATTCCAAAATAAAATACCGATTTGTGAAGGCTATTGAGATTACTCTGCTGTAAGGGTATGATCTTCTTCTGTTTCACAAAGTAATAAACTGATAAACGGAGTCGTTTTATGAAGCGCGGATTGGTCATTGTATTCTCTTTTCTTTTTCTGACTATCGTTGCTGTGATAGTTGTCCCTTCTTTTATAGATTGGAGTATATATAAAGATCAGGCTGCGCGGATTGTGCGTGAAAATACAGGACTCAATCTGGATATCAAGGGGCGTATCGGCTTTTCAGTTGTTCCTGCGCCCAGCTTGCATATTGAACAAGTTTCTTTAAAAGTAGCACAAAGTGTTGATACAAAAGAAAAGCACATGCTGGCGGCCTTTGAGCGTTTAGAAGTCAATCTTGATCTTATGTCGTTATTTAAAAAACAAATAACCGTCCGTTCTTTAACACTAGTTAAACCACAGATTTTTCTGGAAAAACTGGAGAATGGAAAACTAAACTTTATGACTCCCGAGATAACAGCGTTATCACAAACAAAAGAAAGTGAAAATCAAGAGGGCGAGCTTTCTTCAATAAAACAGAATTCAACTTTTGATATAAGCATTAATGAAATTCGTATAAAAGATGGCGTTTTTACTTATGCAGATCAAAAAGCCGGGACAGAAAATAAAATCCAGAATATTAATCTGGATTTAAGTGCTGATAGCTTGAAAGGGCCTTATACAGCACAAGGGTCTTTATATTATGAAGGACAAGCTTTTAATCTCGATACTAATATTGGACGCTATGATCAGGAAAATAAACTTATTTCTTCTAAAGTTAACTTAACTATACAACCCGGAGATATAGAGTTGGCCTATGATGGGGTGATTTCTTTAGGGGATAAAGACGGGGTATCTGTTCAGGGGCAAGCTAATATCCAGATAGCAAATATAGCTAAAACATTGGCTCAGTATAATGTTAATGCAAAAGATATAGGGCTTAAATCCGGGGCTTTTGAAGCAAAAGGATTATTAACGGCTGATGCAAAAAAATTGCTATTTAAGAATGTTTCTCTCAATATTAACCAGCAAGTTGTAGAAGCAGGGGTAAATATAACTTTTTCACCCTTATCTTATGAGTTGGCGTTGAATGTTCCTGAAAATAAAGAATTGAATCTGAAAGATATTCTAATCAAGAATTATGGTTTTGAAAAAGCATATCTGGATATGAAGCTTTCCGGGGATACAAAGAAAGTGACAATAAAAAAGGCTTCACTAAAATTGGATGACATGGCACTGGATTTTTCTTGTTCATATGAAACATCTAAAAATAGACGCCCTAAATTATATCTGAACACAAAAATAGCCAAATTAGATTACGATAAATTAACTGCCAATATGCCAAAAAAGGCAGCTAGTTCTGGTTCCAAGAGCAAAGCTTTAAATGAAAAAACAGGTAGTTCCATCGGTGCTTCTCTGCCTATAGACATTGATCTGGAAACTTCAATTGATGAGTTACTCTGGCAAAAGAAAATAATTAAAGGCATTACATCCAGTGCAAAATTGGTGCAAAACAAAGTCACATTAGAGTCACTTACGATCCAAAATTTAGGTCAGGCAACGCTTAAAGCATCAGGAGAAGTGCAGGATCTTGCACAACTTGAGGGTGTAACAGTCTATTTGGATCTGGATAGTGCGGATATAAAGGGTCTGGCTAATTGGCTGGAGATTGATACAAAATCATGGCCTCAAAAGGTTAAGAAGACGAATGTTAAAATGAAGGCTACTGGTTCATCTCAAGAGCTTGATATAACTACAAATATTACCTCCATGGATGCAAAGCTTATTGCCAGTGGGAAGCTAAAAGATCCAATGAGTAAACCGGCTTTGGACAATCTGGCTCTACAGATTAAACATAATAATATGGCACAAGCTATGCAGATATTAAGTGGGGTTAGTGTAGAAGACAAAAACTTGCACAAACCACTGGATTTCTACGCGAAGATATCACAAGACGGTCAGGTCTTTACACTGGAAGATATCAAAGGAGATTTGTCAGGCGTTTCTGTAGAAGGAAATGCAAAACTTGATCTTTCAGGTAAGGTTCCTGATATTACTGCTAAGCTGGATTTTGGAACAGTGACTCTGCAATCAGTTGTAAATAAGGGCACTAATGTGTCTCCTTCCAATTCCGGCAAATCTTCAATAGGGGTGCAAAGATGGTCCAAGAAAGCCATTAATACTAACGCATTTCACGTTGCTAATATCAGTTTGGATGTAACGGCTAATGCAATAAATTATGGGGTTTGGCCTTTAGATGCGCCGAAGATGACTCTGAAATTGAAAAACGGGACTCTAACCATAAGTAATTTAAGCGCAAATATATTTGGTGGACAAATAAAGGCTTCTTCTAATGTTCAGGTCGCAAAAGAGGTGCGTGCACCACTTTATTTTGAAAGTACCAGCATGTTTAATAACGTTGATCTAGGGTTGCTTTCCAAAACGCTTATAGGAACTAAGCTTGTTGATATATTAGGGAAGGGATCTTTAGATCTTAGCTTAAAAAGCAGCGGCGTATCTCCGGCAGCTCTTGTTTATGATTTAAGCGGGGAGGGTAAGGTTACCGGTTCAAATATAGTGTTAGAAGGCATTGATGTCGCAAAATTTGTTACTGCTTTGTCAGATGATACAAAACCGGGTGATACACTATTAGGAATATGGCAGGGAAGTACTGGGGGTGGCCAGACTGAGTTTGATACGCTTGATGGTGCATTTACGATTCAAAATGGCGTTGTGAACATTGC
>JAGLKS010000302.1 GCA_023140905.1 Alphaproteobacteria bacterium
TTCTGCAGAGCCTGGCACATGCCATAGCAGAAAACAATCCTGAATGCTATATGATAGTGCTGCTCATTGATGAGCGCCCTGAAGAAGTGACCGAAATGCAACGCTGTATACGCGGCGAAGTGATTTCCAGCACCTTTGATGAGCCTGCTACGCGGCATGTTCAAGTGGCTGAAATGGTCATCGAAAAAGCCCGCCGCCTGGTTGAGCACAAACACGATGTAGTGATTTTGTTAGACTCATTAACACGCTTGGCACGTGCCTATAATATGGTTGCCCCATCATCTGGAAAGTTACTTTCAGGGGGAGTCGATGCCAACGCTTTAGAAAAGCCTAAACGTTTCTTTGGTGCTGCACGTAATATTGAAGAAGGCGGAAGCTTGACGATTATTGCTACGGCTCTTGTCGATACCGGATCACGGATGGATGAAGTGATTTACGAAGAGTTCAAAGGAACAGGTAATATGGAACTGCACCTGGAACGTAAAATTGCTGAAAGGCGTATTTACCCTGCGATTAATATTAACCGCTCTGGCACACGCCGCGAAGATTATTTAGTAGATCCGGAAGCTTTACAAAAAACCTGGATTTTACGCAAAATCCTGCAACCTATGGATGAGATGGCGGCTTCTGAATTTATGCTCGGCAAACTTAAAGACTTTAAGACAAACGCAGAGTTTTTTGACTCGATGAGACGTTAGTTATGATATGATCTTGAGTCGTTCAAACCACTGGAAAAATCAGGAGAACATTATGCTAAAATTCAGAACTTGTTTTTTTATGGCTGCATGTCTTTGTCTTTCACAGCAAGCAGCATTTGCTGAAGAAGAAATAGATCATAGTGCACATCATCATCCTGTAGAGGAGGTTGATAGCAGTGTTTCCGAGCCTGAATATAGTTTGTCAGAAACTGATACTACATCTCCTACAGCCAAAGAGATGTGGTCGGAAGTTATCATTAGGCCCGTCGCTGCTCTTGGTAGCGTCACCGGGCTAGCCCTTTTTGTTGTTGCATCCCCGGTATCGGGTTTGGCAAGCATTCCAGAGCCACATGATGTGTTTAAAACAACCTGGGATAATTTTGTGGTGACTCCTTATCATTTTGCTTTCCGTCGCCCCTTTGGTGATTATTCAGTCGAGTTAAACTAAACTCGGAAGTGAGCTAACTAAAATGTAAGTTGTGTAAGTCGCTACATGACTTTTCATGCCGTGTAGCCCCTGCGGTAGCTAAATTATACTTCGCGCGGTCACGGTTGCAAAGTATTCCCCAGCCTAAATCTAATTCCGTAACGCCTTTAATACCGCCTGCATACTATCATTCGCATCGCCGAATAACATCTGCGTATGTTCATGCACGAACAACGGATTATCTACCCCGGCATAGCCAGATGCCATACTGCGTTTTAATACAATTGTATGCGCGCTTTTCCAGCACTCCAGTACCGGCATACCGGCAATAGGGCTGTTAGGGTCATCCAGTGCAGACGGATTAACAATATCGTTAGCACCGATAACGATGGTGACATCCATATCCGGAAAATCCTCATTGATTTCATCCATTTCATAAACAATATCATAAGGAACTTTTGCTTCTGCCAGCAATACATTCATATGCCCAGGCATACGCCCGGCAACTGGGTGTATACCAAAACGTACATTTTTACCTTTATCAAGCAATAGCTTACAGACTTCATTTACCGTGTGTTGCGCATGAGCAACGGCCATACCATAACCTGGGATAATCATGATATTTCTTGCATCTTGCAGCAGTTCCGCTGCTTCCTGAATATTGATTTTCTGTACTTCACCTTCAACGACCCTAGCCGAGCCGCCCGACGTTGTGCCAAAGCCACCGGCAATCACACTAATAAAGCTCCGGTTCATGGCCCTACACATGATATAGCTTAAGATAGCACCGCTACTACCGACTAAAGCCCCTACAACAATAAGCAGGTCATTACCCAGCATAAATCCGGTCGCTGCCGCCGCCCAGCCTGAATAACTATTGAGCATGGAAATCACTACCGGCATATCCGCGCCGCCAATGGCCATCACCATATGCACGCCAAATGCCAAGGCAATCAGAGTCATTAATAAGAGTACCCAGGTTCCACCGCCTGTTTGTACACTTTCTACAAA
>JAGLKS010000303.1 GCA_023140905.1 Alphaproteobacteria bacterium
GCCATTTCACGCATCACGCGCTTTTTATCGTCTTCAGCGCGTTGTTCGGCCAGTTTCTGCTCTTTTTGCAAGTGCTTCGTTTCCATGCCATTTTCTTTAAAAACCTGAACCGAAATGGCCATTTGCCCTATCTCATCCACACGATCTATCCCCGGTATTTCAACGTCAAAATTATCCTTGGCCAGTTCCTCCATAGCCTCTGACATTCTTGTAATAGGCTTGGACAATTTTCTGGAAATAAACAAAGCAATCAATAAAACCCCCAGCAGAACGCCCAGTATAGAAAGAACAGCAAACATCTTCATGTCGTTGATAGGAGCCATAATCTCAGCTTCATCAACCTCAGCCAGAATTGCCCAGCGCGTACCATGAAAATCAATAAAACCATAGGCAGACACAACAGGGATGCCACGATAATCTAGAACGATCTCTACGCCGTCCTTACCTTCAAGAGCTAGATTTACGGTTTTACCAGGCACTTTTATTTTCAAGATTGTTGATTCCTCTGAAAATCGTGAATCGCTGCGCATAAAGTGATCCTGACCAACAATATAAGTTTCACCGGATTCCCCCATACCAGCGGCAACCTGCATCACAGCATTAATACGAGCAATCGGCATTTGAAACACCAAAACCCCAGCCAACGATCCGTTATCATTTAAAATCGGCTGTGAAATAAAACTAGCCGCTGCACCATGACTCGGAGCATAAGCTTTAAAATCAAAAAACGCCTGATAGTCGACTTGTGGATTGTCCCGCGCAGCACGGAACACATTACCAAGATCACTGTCTTTCCACTCACCTGTGTTTATGTTTGTGGCATAATCCAATTCCTTAAACACAGTGTAAACAAGATCACCTTTTGGCGTGAATAGAAAAATATCATAGTAATCACGCTGACGCAGAAAATGCCTAAACCATGGATGATATTTTGCATGAAACCGGCTATAGACCGACTCATCTTTTGCATAATCCAACTCTTCTTTTTGTCCCGTTGGATAAGGATTGTCATCAATATAAAGTCTTTGAAGGATTTTGGTTTGATCTCCACTAAAACCAATCTCATTCCAGCCATTTGCAAAATCAAAAAGCGCTTGACGGACATATTCATTTCGGGACAGAGAAGAAAGGTCTTGCTCAATTGAACCAAGATAATTACTTAAAGCACTCACCCGCGAGGCTTGAAGCGCAACCAGCTTGTCTTCTGCCGCAAACAAAGCATCATGTGACGCTTTGGTGATCGTAATAAAGCCTGTCACGATAGCCGACAGCATCGCCAAACACGTAATTAAGATAGGAAGTTTTTGTGATATTTTTAATTTTGCCAAGCTCATAGCTTGCATTCCTTCATCCTGAAGTTAAATATAAATTTCTGTACGCAGAGAACACAACGATAAGATGATTAGAGTACTATATTATCAGACATTAAAAAAGACTCGATCAGTTTATTTATTGAAACCCGAATATTATCAGAAAACTTTTTGTTAGAAAAGCTAACTACTAACCCTTTTGCCTCTTTAGAGCTTATTTTATGTAAAATATCTTGAATAGTGTAGTAATTAAAAAAGGTGCCGGTTTCGCCAGCACCTTTCTAATATTTTCAATATAGCTTCCGCTTACCGTATTCTAGAATTTTAAACGGCGGGCGCTACGAATAAGAGGCAAAGTATTCACCTTTTCGAATAGCTCATCAGACATAGGCTGATCGAGAGAAACAACACAAATTGCATTTCCTCCCTCTGCTTTACGGCCTAAACGGAAATCAGCGATATTATGTCCAGCATCCGCTAAAAGCGTACCAAGAGCACCGATAAGCCCCGGCTTGTCCTCATTGCGTACAAAGAGCATATCACTACTTATTGCAATCTCAATAGGCACACCTTCTACATTAACGATACGCGGTTCTTTGCCGGTAAAGAGCGTTCCTTTTACATTACGAGTACTATCCTTTGTTTTCACCACAAGGTTAATGACTGAACGCCAATTCATACCATCCTCATCGTAGCTTTGCTTGATGTTGATACCCCGATCTTTAGCAATTTGAAGTGCATTAACCAAGTTAACATTCTCAACCTGAGAACGAAGCAAATGTGCAATCAAAGTAGAGGTAAGCGGATCGGTATTTACGCCGGTGACAGTACCGCAATATTCGATCTCTACCGTCTCGATAGCACTCTCGGTGATCTGCCCGGAAAATTCACCCAGTTGTTCTGCCAGTTTCAAGTATGGCTCAAGCTTAGGCGCATCTTCTGCAGAAACCGAAGGCATGTTCAAAGCATTAGTGACCGCTCCGTTAAGAAGGAAATCAGAAATCTGCTCTGCCACTTGAACAGCAACATTAACCTGAGCTTCTTTCGTAGAAGCTCCAAGGTGCGGAGTACAAATGACATTACTATATCCAAACAAAGCGTTCTCTTTAGCAGGCTCGACCTCATAAACGTCCAGCGCCGCCCCGGCAACTTTGCCCGAATCAAGAGCATCCTTCAGATCGGCTTCAACAATAATACCACCACGAGCACAGTTAATAATGCGCACACCATCTTTCATTTTGGCAAGCGTGTCTTTATTAATGAGGGCGGTTGTATGCTCATTTTTAGGAACATGGATGGTAATAAAGTCCGCACGAGCCAGCAAATCATCCAGATCCACTTTCTCAACACCAATTTCCTTAGCACGTTCTTCGGTAAGGAATG
>JAGLKS010000304.1 GCA_023140905.1 Alphaproteobacteria bacterium
CAGAATGAAACATTCAAACAGCGCTATTCCGCCAGAGTTCCCCTTGGCCGCATGGCCAAAGACGACGAAATGGTAAGCGCCCTTATCTATCTCGCCTCAGACGCTTCAAGCTATGTCACCGGCCAGAACATAATCGTGGATGGGGGGCTGGCGGTTTGGTAACTTATAAAGAGAGAATATCAGTATAATGAAAAAAATTGCTTTAATTGGTGCAGGACAAGTTGGCAGTCGCCATCTTCAGTCATTGGCCAAAATTAATATTCCTGTAATGCTGCAAGTTGTAGACCCGAACAAAGATTCTTTAAAAGTAGCACGGGAGAGATATTTGGAAATTCCGGATAACGATAATGTACACCAAATTGATTTTTTAACAGAAATTGATGGCCTGAATGCAGAGGTTGATCTGTGTATCGTTGCCACAAATGCAGATGTAAGATTTAAGGTTTTTCAAGAGTTAGTCAGCAAAAAGAAAGTATCTTACATAGTCTTTGAGAAAATTGTTTTCCAATCAGAGAAGCAATTTGAAGAAGCCAAAACCTTAATAAATCAAAATGGCATTTCCTGCTGGGTTAATTGTGCCCGCCGGATGTTTCCAATATATAATCAAATAAAGGAAATAATGGCAGGGGACAGCAAGATTAACCTGCAAATATCCGGTGGTGACTGGGGGTTGGCCTGCAACGCTATACACTTTATCGATTTGCTGGCTTTTCTTTCCCGCGACACGTCATATAAACTGGATGTTACCGATCTTGATCCCAAGGTCTGGCAAAGCAAACGAAAAGGGTTTATAGAAGTAACGGGAAAGTTTAGAGGTGTTTTTTCGAATGGAAGCCGCATTGAGCTTGAATCAATTGCCGGATCAGAAGAGCCTACCCGGATTTCAATAAACAATTCACAAGTGAAAGCTGTTCTTGATGAGGGTCGTGGCATAGCAAAAATTTCCAGACGAGAAAAAAACTGGAATGAGGAGATATCAGAATTTCAGGTTCCTTTTCAGAGTGAACTTACCCACCTGACAGCGGAGGAAATACTGGAGGGTGGCGCTTGTAAGCTGACACGGTTTAATGAAAGTTCTTTGTTGCATCAGCCTTTTTTAGAAGCCATAAAAAAGCATATCGAAACTGTTGAGCATAGAAAATATGATTGTTGCCCAATAACATGAGGAGCTCGAAGCTGAAAGCTTGAAGCTTATAACTCAAAGTACAAAGCCGATCAATCCTTTCAGCTTTTAGCTTCGCGCTTTAATCTTGCACTTTTGAGCTTTCAGCTTTGAGCTTGCAACTTGATATCTTGGAGAATTTTATGCCTTATAAAACATTGTTATCAATTAAAGATAGAGATTTTTCTGACAAGAAAGTTCTTGTTATCGGCGCAGGCTGGATGGCGGAACAGTATTGTCAAGCCTTAGCTCAAATGGGCATTAGGAATGTGTGCGTTGTGTCCCGCTCAGAGAAATCAGTCAGGATCTGTTGCAAAAAATTTGGGTTTCAACCTTTTCATGGCGGCTATGAGAAATGTTTGCCGGAACTTGGCACATTTGGTCTGGTAATTGTCGCGACACCGGTGCATGAACTAAAACCGGCGGCTATGCGGGCCGTAGAATGCGGCAATAAAAATATCTTGGTTGAAAAACCTGCCTCACTTTATTCCAGTGAGCTTTTTGAATGGGCAAAACAATCAGATGTCTTGAATGCCAGAATACGTATCGCCTATAATCGCCTTGCCTATCCTAATTTATGGAAGCTTAAGGAGCTTGTTCAATCTGAAGGTGGGGTGACATCATGCAGGTATACGTTCACGGAACTGGTTCATACCATCAACTTTAACAATAATGAGCCCGATGTTTATCAACGGTGGGGCATATCAAACTCTCTCCACGTTATCTCTATGGCACATGAATTGATAGGTATGCCAGAAGAGATACGGACATTCTGTTTCGGCGAGCTCGAATGGCACCCTAGTGGTAGCTGCTTTGTGGGGGGAGGTTATACTCACAAAAATATACCTTTCTCTTACCATGCGGATTGGCAATCGGCTGGCCGATGGGGAATAGAGGTCATGACACCCCAAAATGCATATCGTTTGATCCCACTGGAACAGCTTTACCAGTGTCGAAAAGGGTCTTTTAACTGGGAGTTGGTTGAGACGACATCAGCTTTTCCGGAACTGAAGCAAGGGATCGCAGAGCAAACTGCCATTATGCTCTGTCCTGAGATGGAGCAAGTAATCCCTTTGGTTACGATAGCTCAAGCGGCTGAATACACTAAGCTCGCAGAACAAATCTTCGGATATACTTCCTCCAAGATCCAACCGTCGTAGAAAAATTCTCCTAACATGATGAAGACAAAACGGATTTTGGTTTATTAGTCGGCAGTAGGTATGGATAAAGTGAGAAAGAACATCTTGTTATCGGGTACCATGAGGTCAGGAACGACTTTAATGTGCGCTGTTCTTGGTGCCCATCCAGATATAAGTATGGTTTCCGATTTGTTAACATGGTTTTGGAAATATTGCTTCCCCAGATATGGCAAAATGGAAACCGAATACGAACTGGAATGGGCATTGTATGAATTGGAACCCCATATGATACATCACCAAAATAAGATCAATATAAATGGATTGAAGAGGGAGGTGAAAAGAAAAGGTATATCATATCTATCTCTTTATGACACCCTTGTTGAACAATTATATGTCGGTGAGCTCAAAACAATAAGGGGTATAAAGTCAACCCATGCAGCATATCATTACGAAAGCTTCATAAGTGCCATGCCAAATGCTTACGTAATACACATGGTTAGGAATTGTAGGGATGTCTATTATTCCCATAAAAGGAGAGTTGCCCCTGATCCCGCGTCACGACGTGGTATATTGAGGAGAGTGTGGAGATTATTAATGTTTAGAAAAAATGAAATCGGACGCTACCTCATTGGAAAAAGACTGTTATTGGATGATCGCATTTTTTACCCATTTCTTTACAAGAACCCGATCAGAATGGTAGACGAATGGACTATTACAGCTAAGCTAACACTGGAACTGGGGAACAGATATCCGGACAGGATAGTAATCGTCAGGTTCGAGGATTTGGTAAATGACACTGAAAAAACGCTAAGACAGTTGATCGAGAAAATAGGGGCAGTATGGTATGATGGATTCTATGACTATGCCAAACTGAGAGACCGAAACGGTCGACAGTTTAGGGCGAATACCTCTTTTGGCAATCGAAACATTCAGGGATTCTCTGGCAACTATACTATGCGTTCAGTTGAATTCTTAACTGACGACGAAAAAAAATATTATAATAACGTGGCAAGGGAAACCGAGCTGAGATTAGGTTACTCTTATGAATAATTACCCTCAATCCTATAATATTCTACAAGACAAGCTTTTATGTCCAAACTAGTTAAAAACACGTCACTTTATACCATTGGGAATATCCTGCCTAGCGCAGCTGGCTTTTTCTTGCTGCCGATTTATACGCGTTATTTGACCCCTTCTGACTATGGTATTGTCAGCTCCATGCAGGTATTGAGCACAATCCTTGCTATTATTTTTACGCTGGCTGTAGAAAGGTCAGTTTACCGTCTTTATTGGGATCATAAGACTGAGGATGAGAAAAGAGATTATCTAGGTACCATCGTCATAGCGTTGGCCCCGATCGCGGCCTTTATTCTGATATTATTGTTTTTGTTTCAAAGTTTAGTCGGTTCAATTTATGCTTCTATACCGTTCTATCCTTTTTATGTTTATGCCATACTCACTTCCTTCTTTTCCGTTTTTGCGCGGGTGCCAAAAATATACCTCCAATTGGAACAAAAGGCAGGAAAATTTGTCATTCTATCTATCCTGCAGTTTGTAGTCGACACGACCCTCGTTCTCTGGTTTGTGGTCAGGATGAAAGCTGGCGCAGAAGGAATGCTCAAAGGCCATATGGTTGGCCACGCCCTGATGTTGATCATATTCCTGTACATGACGTGCAAAGTCATCCACCTTACCTTCAAGCCTTGGATGCTGAAAGGGAGCCTTAAATTCAGCCTACCCATGATTCCGTCCCTCCTTTGTGCATGGGTTTTGAATTTATCCGACAGGATTTTTATTGAAAGATACCTTTCGTTGTCTGACGTTGGCATATACTCACTCGGCTACAAAATTGCGGGGCTTGTTCTGATCATAACTGGCGCCTTTGGTATGGCATATAATCCCGTATTCTACCAGTTGGCCAACTCCGAGGATCAGGTGGCCGCGAAACGCACCCTCTATTCTTACAACAATATATACGTTATGGTTATATTACTGGTATGTTTTCTGGTCAGCTTTTTTTCCAAAGAAGTGATTGTCCTTTTGCTTGATCCAAGATTTGCTGAAGCCTACAAAATCGTTCCAATTATTGCTCTTGCCTATTTTATATCTATTGGCGCAAGCCTGTTGAACCTCTCTATTTATCAGGAAAAAAAAACGGTAGCCATAATGTTCATCCAGATATTTGGGGCATCATTAAACATCGCACTCAATTTCTTGCTTGTGCCTAATTTTGGTGCCTACGGTGCTGCCTATGCTACAGTGTTATCCTTTACAGCTATTTTGATATGTAAATATTTGTATGCCAAGAAATGCTATTTCATCGATTATGACTGGAACAAGATAATAATGGGATTGCTGCTGGCTGTTCCGCTCGTGTCCACAGTATATTTCATAGATATAAACATCTACCTTTCTTTGTTTGTGAAATTATTCATCGTAGCATGCGTATCATTATTCCTGTACGCACCGTTTAGGGTTCAGGTTAAGTCAATGCTGGGAGTCAAAGAAACAGTATGAAAAATGCTGAGTATAAAAAAAAGTCGATTATATTTTGCCTATCATATTTATCTGTTCCTATCACTATCGGTATAATTGAGTCTTCTAATGAAGATTTTTTAATAGTAACGTCAAATAAAACTCTTGTTACTTTCTTTAAAAGACTTTACCCAAGCAAAAACATATTTCTTTTAAAATCTACGCCATTGATCAGCAAAAATCCAGCAAAGTGCATTCTTAACTTGTGTTTTATTCACCGATACAAGAAAGAGATATCCGACAAATTTAGTGTATATCGAGATGCTAAGGTCTTCTTCTTCGCAGTAGCATATTGTGAATTCGAAAGTTGGCTGGTGAAAATGTTGTCGAAAACTAATGATATTTTTTATAAACCAGCTGTGTCTATTCAACATCTAAATCAAGATCTATCGATTCAAGCCAAAATCGAAAAATGGATAAGGAGATTTGTATATTCAACTGATTTTGAAGTTTTAACATCTGTTAAACATACCTACTATGCTCTTAGT
>JAGLKS010000305.1 GCA_023140905.1 Alphaproteobacteria bacterium
AAGAAGAGTCAGTTTTCTGTGGTAGCTCTGTTATCTCGTATACAGAGTCTATATACCACAAAAGCGGAACCATACGCTCAGGGAGCCTGCGGTATTGCCGATGAAATACCGAATTGTTCCAGGAGTGCAGAAGTTACTCCGGAAGACATGATCTGTCGTAATACATTGACAGGATCAAGGCTTCTTAGTTTTGCAGTCCGGATAACAGTTGTAATTAATGACACGTTCTTTTTACCCTGCGCTGTCCGATTACCAAAGGTTATTTTTCTGAATAGGACACTGTTTCTGATGGCCAATTCCGCCGGATTATTTGTCGGGGGTATCGCAGGATATTTGAGGAAAACGAACAGTTCTTTTTTGTGTGTGATTAACCGTTTTCGAATGTTGTCCGTTTCATGGTGTGACAGTGGTTCATGTCTATATAGTTCTCTGAATCTTTTCAGTATCTCTTTTTTGCCGGAACGCCATTCTTCTGTACTTAATTTGAGGTGTTGCGCATGAAAATAAATCGCATCTTTAACAAGTTGTTTAACAGCGATGAGGAAAGCCTCGGCATCGGGATGACTGGGAAGCCCATCGTCCAGAAGTTTCTTGATGTCTCTGAGCAGATGAGTGCAGCACTTCTGTTTTCCGAAAGCCGGGACCAGATTCCGGTAGGCGGAGTAAAAATCAGTAATCAGGATTCCCTTGTAGAAGTCTCCGAGATGATCCCGAACCACAGTGGAGGAACGATGTTCGTCGATATGGAAGAAAGCGATATCAGGATTAGTGAAAATCCAGAGCCAGTCCCGTTTCCAGCCGGTTTCGTCAACATGAATGTAGGGTGTTTCAGGCAGCGTTGCTTTAAGAGCTTCATAGAGAGGCTCCCCTTTTTGAAAAAACTTATTATCGAACCCGACAATCGAACCGGAAACAACGGTCAAGTTGCAGAAATGCTGAAGAACCCTTTGAGTATCATCGTAAGAAACTTTGATTTCATGCCTGAGAAAAGATGCCTTAGCCCTGGCTTCCGGACCGATAAAAGCATTGGGGATTTCGTTGTCTCCCCATCCGTGAACAACCTTTTTGCAATTTCTGCACCAGTAAAAGCAATGAATAAAGCAAGATACTGTGATCCTGCCGTCTTCAACATCCTCCTGAGTATGCTCTGTTGTATGGTTGCATGGGGATATATTTTCACTGTTGCAATCCGGACATTTATCAAGATAAACGTCAATGTACCGGTCAATATTTTCCGGTTTTCCCCGAAACCATCCGGGATGTCCAATTGGCGCACCTCTTTTCTTTGCGGTGGAAGAATCTTTTTTCTCGTATTTGGTAAAAGGAGCTCTGAGTGCCTGAAGAAGATCAGATTCAAGCTGATTTTTATCACTTTCAAGTTCTTTGATCCGTTCCAGAAGCTTTTTTACCTGACGGTTGGAGAAGTCCATGGCAAATTCAAGTTCGTCAACTCTACCGCTAAGATAATCTCTTTCCGCCAGGACAGTTTCCGGTGCTTCGCCGTTGAGAAACACACAAAACTTCTTGAAAGGACAGTAAGAGCCATGGCGGTGTTCAGAAGGGGAATGGCGGTTTTTCTCCTGGATGAAATTCATTCTTCGAATAAACCCTCTTTTATCAGTTCGACATTCAGTTTGGTAACATTTTCAATGAGGACTTTATGACAGTGCCAGTTTCCAACAAGCTCTTCAACTTTCCCATGAAACTTTGCGGGAATGGAGACGATATTCTTTTTGCCGTCAGTTTGGAAAGCAAAAAGATAAACAGGATGCTTTCCTCCTTCTCGACATCTTTTGCAACTTGCCTTTCCGCAAGATCGACCAGTCAGAGTAATAGAGCCTTTCATCATGTCCGGCAGTTCTTTCAAAAGTTTTTTCTTTTTTGTTGTTTTATTCATAGAAACTCCATGCTGTTTACCATGCGGTATACAGAATATATTGCAGAATAAACTTGTTGTCAAATGAGATAAAGAAAAAATATGATTTTTTTGAGACTTATAAATTAGAAAAACTCAGATTACTGAGAGAAAGGAAGGTGTAGATGGGGTTAAATGCGTTAAATTTTGAGGAAAGAAAAGGTGATTCTGAAAAAAATCAAAATTTTTTTCAGAAAACAAACTTTAAGGAACTAAACTATTACATAAATTCGTAAACACGCTTATTTATTGAGGCTGTAAGGATAGTATAGGAATTTGTTATATTGACCACAAAAATGCACAAAAAAAGAATTTTTACCATGAAGAGCATGAAG
>JAGLKS010000306.1 GCA_023140905.1 Alphaproteobacteria bacterium
TTAGTGCCATATTCCATATCAGATCCCATTTGATTTGTTTGAGCCGTGGCGTGAACGGGCCTCTATTCTCATAATCGGAAAGAATATTCCCGGATACACGGGCACATAAATGCATGGAGTCTGTGCGCACTACAAAACTTTCTTCGATTGGACCTTTATCTTCTTTCAGATTAAGAACCATGCGATTTGAACAAGCACGCACTTCACGCCCTGAAGAACCATCGGTTTCAGGTTGTTTTTCTTTAATGGTGAATTTTTCACGCAGAAGGGATGAATTAATACGCATAAGCAAACCCGAAAAAGACAGCGGAAGTAAAGATTATACGGTTACTAAAATGCCCGCATTTCTTACTGTGAGGGTAACACTTATTGCTGTGATTGGGTAGTGTTCAAATTATGCAGCCATGCCCGGTGCAGAAGCATATTGGTTGGCCGGTTGGTTAGCGTGTTGATTAGCAGGCTCACAATTTAGAAAATCAAGCTGTTTTGCATAATAAGCCATGTTGCGCTCGATCAGCATGCGCTTAGGTAAATCATCAAGGAAGGATTGCATGTTTTCAGAAATGCTTGCGCGCAGATTAAAGCCTTTGGAAATAGATTTACCGGACATACGGGCTAAAGTGCCTTGACCGTGGGCTGCGATATATTCGTTTCTCTCTTTGCTTGCTGTAACATCGGTAATGTATTCGCTGTATAAATCCGCAAGGTTTGAAAAATCAACACCGGCAGGAAGATCAAAGCTCTGTTGGGTAGCGTCTTCGATCATACCGGATACTGCTTCCGAGAAAGCTGCGCCGATCATTCCTTCCATTATCATACTGCCAAGCATTCCGTCACGCTCATCAGACAGTTTGAAATTTGGGTTGCTTTGAATGAAAAGGGGGCCTTTATAGCCCGGACAATCAGGGTGGGGAGCCAGATTTTGCAGCTCCTTCATTAGTCCCATAATATTACCGATAAGTGCCTGTTTTTGGCTTTGTTGATTATATGCGTAACTCATATTATTGCCCCTTTGTTAAGTCAATAATATGCTTCACAAGTAAAAAAGTTTTTAATTATACATAAAATTCGAAGTAATTCTTACTTTTACTTTGTTTATTATTTGAATAAAATTTAGATAAAATTGTATGCAATTATAGTGAATGGTGTAATTATAGTGGTTCAATTCTGTACTATTCTTAAGTGAAATTACTATGACAAAGAGAATCACGCTTATATGGTGAAATTTAATATTGTAGGCTTTACACTGGGCTTACTATTGACAGTATTAGGGATTGCAGAATTTGTTCCCGCTTTCGTTGATTGGGGTGAAAGCGATAATGCTTATGTCTTTTTCCAGAGCGCATTTGTTTCTTTGTTTTTCGGTATTTCCCTTATTTTAAGTTTCTGGACAGATAAACCGAAAATGAGTACGCGTGAGTCATTTTTGCTGACAACGTTAAGCTGGGTGTTATTGAGCTTCTTTTCGGCCATTCCGTTATATTTGTCGGATATAAATATAAGCTTTACCGATGCTATGTTTGAGACAGTGTCGGGGCTTACAACAACAGGCTCAACAGTTCTAAGTGGTTTGGATGATATGTCCCGCGGTATACTTTTATGGCGCTCTATTATTCAATGGATCGGTGGAATAGGGATTATCGGGTTTGCTATCGTGTTCCTGCCTTTCCTGCGTATTGGCGGGATGGAGCTTTTCAAGATGGAAAGCTCGGATGAATCAGATAAAATTATGCCAAGAACAGCGCAAGTCGCCGGAAGTGTGCTCATTGTTTATGTCGCTCTGACAATGATTTTTGCATTTGTTTATAATATTCTTGGGATGAGTGTATTTGATGCAATTAATCATGGTATGACAACTATTGCTACAGCAGGGTATTCTACTCACGATAAATCATTCGCCTATTTCGATAGCTATGCGATAGATATGGCGGCTACGTTGTTCATGTTCATAGGTAGTCTGCCTTTCATGCTTTATGTGCGGTGGGTTTTCTTGCGTAAATTTGAAATTCATAAAGACGAGCAGGCTGTGTTTTTTCTAAGCATGATGGCTGTGTTTATCGGTATTATGACATTTTGGCTATGGACGCATTCGGAGTATTCCATAGCGGAAAGTTTTCGCTACGCAGCTTTTAGCCTGACATCCGTGATTAGTTCGAGCGGTTTTGTGACAACTGATTATCTGGCGTGGGGTGGGTTTGCTACAATATTTTTCTTGTTTGCAACATATCTGGGGGGATGTGCAGGGTCAACAACCGGCGGGCTGAAAACTATGCGCTTGATTATTGCGGTGAGGGCTATACGTAGAAATATAAGGAAAATGATATATCCTCATAGTGTTTCTCCTATGCGCTATCAGGGGAAAGTTCTGGATACGCAGCGGGTGACGCTTATTTTCGGGTTTATTTCTTTGTATATGGTTTCCAATGTCTTTTTTATATTCTGTTTGACTTTAACAGGGCTGGATTTGACTACATCTGTAAGCGCGGTGGGTACAGCTATTTCTAATGTGGGGCCGGGAATAGGGGATATTATTGGCCCGTCTGGAAATTTTGCCAGCCTTCCAAGTGCTGCGAAATGGATACTGGATTTCTGTATGATCCTAGGGCGGTTGGAAATATTAACCGTGATGGCTCTGTTCTTGAGGGGGTTCTGGTAGGTGTAGGTTGTGCTTTAGTTTATGTAGGTGTAGGTGCTTTTAATACATGTTTGTTTTCATCTAAGAGGTCACGAGTGTAATTCGTTGCTGATTGTAGAATACTTAGTATTTTATTTTCCACCTCTTTTTCTGTCAAGGTTTCACTTACCGTAAGAAAGCGATCTTTAAGTCTTGAAAGAATAGGCAGTTTCTTTCCATTAAAAATAGTATCAACATCATCGGGATTATCGGGGCATCCAAATCTTTTCAAATAACAAGCGGCAACTGTATGAGCTGTGTCGTAGTCAGCTGTAGTTAAATATTCCGGTCTGTCAGTATTATCTTCGAGTGAGTTAACGTAGCGTAATTTAGCAGCGGTTCCTGCTACTAGACACAGTATTTCGTTTGCAAGAGCTTCTTTGCTTGCTTCTTTCATAGTGGTGGGTTTTTCAATTCCGGGCTTTAATAATCTAATTAGGGCAGAGGCGGCCTCATGATAAGCTGTCAACTCAGGATCTTCTGAATCCATTTTCGTACTCCGAATTGTTTATACGCTGCATTGTAAAATAAAATGGAGATTATGTCAAAATTCTTTCCGGCCATCAGTATCCAGCATTTCTCCGTGTTTCTTTTTGGCCAGAGCATTGCGGGCTTTTTCATAAGCCGGATCGTTCCAGAATACCGAGCAACCATTACAGCCTCTCCCGCAGCATCCTTCAATTCCTGAGCGGGATGTTTTGGAGCGGCGTTCCATCAGCTCTTCGCCAATGGTTTCCTGAAGCATCTCTATGCGCTCAGGGTATAAACTTTCCGAGCCTTGTCCTAGCTCTATCTTTTGTGCAAGCC
>JAGLKS010000307.1 GCA_023140905.1 Alphaproteobacteria bacterium
ACCGGGTTGTCCGCCGCGCTGGAGAGATCCTGAAAAATATTGAAAAAGGTGAATTCACTCAGGACGGAACCCCAACCATAGTCAAAGACAGCCCCCTAAAAAAGGTCCGCAAACAGACGCATCCCAGCCAGCTTCCTCTCTTTCCCCTGCCGGAGAACGATCCTCTCCGTCTCTACCTACAGGGGCTTGAAGCAGATGAGCTCAGCCCTCGTCAGGCCTTAGACGTGGTCTATGATCTGCTGAAGTTCCTGAACTGACAGGACACGCCCTCATTGTTTACGACTCTCTTTTCCTCCTTATTTCATTCAACCCCTTGCCTTTTCTTTTGCCTTCCCTCCTGCTTTTATGTATACTTTCAACAATACAGAATCCTTGTATAAAATATCTTCTTAAACGAACATCTGGCAGACACGCAATGCGCTACGAGTTCTTTTCCCCACGGGACATCAAATAAGCTGTAATGCATCGTTTTTTTTCTATCTTTTTCCTTTTCTGCATTCGCCGAGCCTATGGTTCCCGATATTAGGCCATGCTCTCCTAGTTTTTGTTGTTTGGTTTGTTCATCCTGATGATGGTTTGGATTTTTTTCACCGGCTACAGGGTCACCAAGATTCAATACAGGAGGAGGGTCTTCTTTCTCCATTGCTTTACGGAGTTCAGGTTTTTCCCGGTCTTTGTCAGGATTATCCGTATCTTTCGGAGGTATTGCCATCATAACGTCCCCTTAGTATTTTATAACGCTGTTCTTACACACAGCACCCCCGCTTAATGCTTGTTATATCTTTTGTGTAATTATCCTCAAACTAACGCAGAATTTCTTAAACACAAAAACATATAACATAATTTTAGGCGATTTAGGGGGCTTTTGTCAAAAAGAACCGGCAAAAGGCGTGTTATTTGTTTTTAAATGTTGTGGATGCGGAGCTGTTGTGCAATTAAGAAACTGATAACGGGCTGTTTCTAATTCATTCCGGTTTTAACATTTTATACGTTTTACAAATTTCATACAAAGGGGCTTTCCTTAAAGATGAATATTCATGAATATCAAGCCAAAGAACTGCTTAAAAAACATGGCGTAGCTGTGCCTATGGGAATTGCGGCTATGAGCGTGGATGAGGCTGTGGAGGCTGCGCGGTCTATTGAAACAGATTTATATATTGTGAAAGCTCAGATTCATGCTGGCGGGCGAGGTGCAGGGTATTTTACAGATAATCCAGATGGCAAAGGCGGCGTACGTTTGTGTCGGACGCTTGACGATGTGCGTGCGGCGGCTGAAGCTATGATGGGCAAGGTCCTTGTAACAAAGCAGACAGGGCCGGAAGGCAAACAGGTACAACGTCTTTACATCACTGATGGTGTTGATATTGAGAAGGAGTATTATTGTTCTGTTGTGCTTGATCGGGCAACAAGCCGGATTACGTTTATGGTTTCAACTGAAGGGGGAATGGATATTGAAGAGGTTGCGGAAAAGTCTCCTGAAAAGATCACAAAGGTTTCAGTTGATCCTGTTACGGGCGTTTCAGGGTTTCATTGTAGAAAACTGGCTTTTGAGCTTGGATTCAAAGGTGCTCAGGTTAAAAGCGCAGTGAAATTCTTCACGGGTTTATACAATGCTTTTGTGAGTCTGGATGCAACGATTCTTGAGATAAATCCGATGGTTCTGGTCGGTGATGAGGTAATGGCTCTGGACGCAAAAATGAATTTCGATCCGAATGCGTTATACCGCCAGAAAGATGTCTTCGCGATGCGCGATGAAAGCGAAGAAGACAAAAACGAGAAAATAGCTTCGGATAATGAGCTGTCTTATGTGCGCCTTGATGGAGATATTGGCTGTATGGTTAATGGCGCAGGGCTGGCTATGGCAACAATGGATATTATCAAGCTGCATGGCGGAGAGCCTGCAAACTTTCTGGATGTTGGAGGTGGTGCTACGGCTGAACGCGTGGCAACAGCGTTTAAGATTATTTTGTCTGATCCAAACGTGAAAGGCATTCTGGTTAATATTTTTGGCGGTATTATGAAATGCGATATTATTGCGCAGGGTATAATTGTAGCAGCCAAAGAGGTTAGTATTTCTGTTCCGCTTGTTGTGCGGCTGGAAGGAACTAATGTTGAAAAGGGGAAAGCTTTGCTGGAAGGGTCTGGATTGCCGATTATTTCTGCGGATAATCTGGGCGAAGCCGCTCAGAAAGTTGTCGAAGCTACGAAAAAAGCGCAGGAGGCAGCGTAAAAATTATGTCAGTACTCGTAAATAAAGACACCAAGGTTATTTGTCAGGGGCTTACCGGTGCTCAAGGGACATTCCACACTGAGCAGGCTATAGATTATGGCACGAAGATGGTCGGAGGTGTAACGCCCGGTAAAGGTGGTTCCGAGCATCTAGGTTTGCAGGTATTTAATACGGTTGGAGAAGCAAAGGAACGTACAGGGGCTAATGCATCTGTGATTTATGTTCCCCCTCCTTTTGCTGCGGATTCAATTCTTGAAGCAATCGATGCGCAAATGGAGTTGGTTATTTGTATTACGGAGGGTATTCCGGTGATGGATATGGTTAAGGTTAAGCGCGCTCTTTCCGGTTCCAGAACGAGGTTAATTGGACCAAATTGCCCGGGCATTATTACACCTGATGAGTGCAAGATAGGGATTATGCCCGGTCATATCCATACACGCGGGAAGGTAGGAATAATTTCGCGGTCCGGGACTCTGACTTATGAGGCTGTGGCACAGACTTGTGCAGTTGGTTTGGGGCAATCTACCTGCATTGGTATTGGCGGTGATCCGGTTAATGGTACAAACTTTATTGATTGTATAGAGATGTTTATGGACGATCCGGAAACCGAGGCAATTCTTATGATTGGTGAAATTGGCGGCTCGGCTGAAACTGAAGCTTGTGACTTTTACAAATCACTAAAAACTCAAAAACCGATTGCAGGATTTATTGCTGGAGCAACAGCCCCTCCGGGAAAACGCATGGGCCATGCCGGTGCTATTATTTCCGGTGGAGATGATACAGCCCCGGCGAAGATGGATGCTATGCGAGCAGCGGGTTTTGTAGTCTCTGAAAGTCCTGCCGGGCTGGGCGAAGCAGTTGTAAAAGCTTTAGCAGCATAAAGACAGGAATGAGCTGATTGCTATTATTTTTGTGACGAGCTAAACTATCTCTCTGATTTATCGTTAAAGGAAGGTTGCCTTCAATTATGCCTTATGAGGTTTGCTTAAAGCCCAAAAACGGTGATATGTCTTTGAAAGAATTTCAGGAGTTCTTTTCCAAGAGAAAAAATTGTCGTGTTGATGGGAGTGAAGGGGTTTATGAAAACCAAAATACCGGAGTCGGCTTTTGTTTTGAGTATATGCATGAAGAGAATAAAGGCGCGTTAAATGTAAGGCCGGACGGAATTTACCGTGTTGTTTTGTCTGTAGAATATTGTCAGCCTGCGTTTTTCTTTGTTGAGGCTCTTTATGAAATCTATGATTTAGTTAAACAAGAAAATTTTGTAGTTTATGACCCTCAGGCTGATGGAAAATCCGGGGGGTGGCCGTTCAGTGATAAAGAGATGTTTGATAACTGGACGCATTGTAACGAAGGGGCTGTGCTGGAGTATATAATAGGCTTGAGAGAAGAGATGCAATATCTTCCCGTTATGCCGTATGACACGGTTCAGAAAGTCTGGGAGTGGAATTACTTCCTCGAAAAATTGGGTGAAACACTGGATGCAAAAATGCATATCCCAACAATTTTAGCCGTTGAATATAAGGATGAGTATTTGACAGCTGTTGTTTGGCGTGAAGGTTGCCCTATTGCCATTCCTTATGTTGACATTGTGATTTTTTCCAGACGCAAAAAGGGGGCTGATCCGTCGAGTTTCGAAGAAGATGATTTTGAATATTGTGTGGTTGATTATGAGGAGATTAAACCTCTGATAGATAAATATTCAGAAAAAGAGTTTGCAAATGCTTTTATACTAGGGTACGACACGCCGCCTGAAGAAATCACGTCGTTTATCGCAGGGCTTAATTCGCGGGGAAATTTTTCACTTATCGATATGTGCGATATTTTGGAATGTGAAGTTATTGAAGATGCGGTACTTCCTATTATTCAGCAGGGAAAATAAAGTGGGGTAATTTATTAGCAGGTATTTTGTTAATGTAGAAGCTGTTTGAGCTGGCTGCATTTTAGGTATATGATTATGCTATGATACGTAGGGATTAAAAGGGATATAATATCATGACATTCTGGGATCAGTTTACGCACGAGGAACGCTCTTTGTTAGCCAGACTGCCTTACCGTGTAGGTTTGTTTATTAGCCGGAGTGATGTTTCGGGAGGAGATGAATCCGAGCAAGCGGAGATGCAGGCTTTATCTAATATGATTACGGCATATTCTCAGGAAGTTTTTGGTGCAGAGACAGCACAATATATTATTGGCGAGACTGTATCACGTAAGAGCGAGTGGCTGGAATGGTCCAGTGAATTGAATATGATCGAAGAAGAATGTGCTAGAGCTGTATATATTCTT
>JAGLKS010000308.1 GCA_023140905.1 Alphaproteobacteria bacterium
AACCTACGACCTTCAGGTTATGAGCGTGATCCAAGCCAAAAGCGACAACAGATAAAAACAGAATACAACAAACAAATCAAAAGGTTAGGCCATTATGGCTGTTGCCGTAATTCGTAGATTACCGCCCTTTTTTGCCGCCAACTGTCCCGCCAGTGTCCCTTGGAACCATCTGGTATATGATTACTAAGTCACAGTTTCAGTTAATACCCTTACAGCATCCAGCGCCTCATCATAACTGTGAACACTCTCTTCCGGTGCATAAGATACACCTTTTACAAAACGCTCATATTCTTGACGATACTCTTTATCGGTATTCAGCACATCAAACATCTGTTTAAATTTTTCATCAACCGAAAGCCCGGCAAAATCCATGTTATTTTTTGACCGCCGGTCATCGTGCTGCATGGATGATAAAACCAATTGCGCGAAGGCATCACTTTTTAAAGCCACATTTTTCAAAACAGCCAGATCATGAATATGTCGCACAACCGCCGGATCGTCATATTCGTCGCCCCTCACTCTATCAGGAATGCGCCAGGCCAAAGCACTTAATTTATCAGCGGCGCTTTCAACCGGATCAATGCAACCAATATTAGCGACCTCCGGCTCTTGTCCACTCAATTTGTTCACAAATGAATGAACCGGCAGATAAATAGCGGGAAGCTGAATATCCCTTGCCGTTAATTCAATCTGCACATGAGGACGCAAAGATTCTGAGCGATCAAACTGAGTTTTGTAATCCAGATCAATCGAAAAATATTTGTTTCCATCTCTGGCTTTAATTTGATGATCGTCAATGTGAAACCCGCTTTGCCGTAGGCGTTCTATGACACTGCTCTTATATGCAGACAAAGCTTTTCGGCCTGTATTATCCGTTAGGACCCTAAAATCAATATCTTCGGAAAAACGCTGGAGTAGCCCATGCGCTTTGGATAATGCGGTGCCTCCCGAAAATATGATCTCATAACCATCACTTTTAATTTCGGAGAGAATAGAAATAACCCGCGTTACAAACCAGTCCTTTTCAACAAAAGGCTCGGCAATTCCTGTTTCAAGGGCGACATCTTCAAAGATGGATTTATCTGGCGGCTGCACGTTCGTAACTAACATAAGCGCCATTATAACCGATTCTTCGGCTGATGCGCCCCCTAACTGCAATCAAACGTCCCGTAGGAACCTGCGTGGTACGCCCGGCATTATAATCACGCTCCAATTTTGATGAAGAAGTTTTTAAGCCAAGGCGTTCTATTGCTTCTTTCGCCAGACTAGGCAACGGCTTTACAGGAACAGTCTTGCTGCTAAGAGTAGATTTTTTAGCCTTGGCATAAAGACCGTAGCCAATCTTTATAAGCGTTTCGCTTTTTGCCAGCAAGCGCAGGGCGCGGCCTATCTGATCATACCCCCCCAGATCTTCAAAATCCTCACGCACAAAAACATTCTGCTTACTGCGCGCGATGCGGTAAGACACTCTATCTTCCAATGTTTTTAAACGTTTTCTAGTCATTTTTAACCTGCAAAAATACGACAATCTATATATACAAATATACGACATTTTTTGATAAATGTCAAATATTCAACTAATTGAAAAGCCAATAATATTATTGATTATCATGATTATATATGAAGTATCTTTTATTGAGTATGATGATATTTACAAAAATAGAAACATTAATCAAGGATAACTGTTCGGAATGTCAGTGATATACGCCGTCCGCGCTCGATTTTGAAGCCATTCACAACATCTGACTTTCTGGACGATAAACCCATGTTTTGCACACGCTCACGCAGATAATCATATTGGATTTCGGCTTGCATCACGAACACCCGCAAAGGATGGGGCGGTTTAAATTCTAGAAATGATTCCCCAGCGGCCATATGCGTAAGCAGTGAAAGGACAAAATCACTCTTACCCGATTTGGGCGCGCCGCCGATAACGAGCATACCGCACGGCGTAAGCAAACGCGGAGAGATTAGAGGAAGGACATAAGATGTCCCTCCTCTTCGTAATGATTAACAACGAACTAAAAACGCGAAATTTTCTGCGTTTTTAGGATACACATATTCACCGGTACGCCAGTGCTTGAACCGTGAGCAATATACCCAACGATAACCTGGCGGAGGTGGCTTTCTAGTCTTCTCAGACATAACGGTCTCCTTATAAAAAATAAGGATTTCTTGACAGCGGCGATCATTTTAGCGATATAATGGTATTCGACTACTCGCTGGGATCTGTCCCGGCCTCCTTTTGGACAATCCATATATCCGTGGGAGATTTTAATCCGGTGCGGCTGTAACTGCATCGGATTATTCATTTGTATCCTCATCATCTGTAAAAATAGCCTCTAATTGTTTTTTTATGGCTTCTTTATCAGACTCATAAAATGGGCGCGGAACCTGTAATACAGCCTCTCTTCCTCGTGGTAAAAACATTGTAATAGCTCTGAAAGATTGGTCTGATACATTTTTATCTTCAAAAGAGATGTTTTTATTAGGAGGTTCTTTTCTTTTCTTGTAAGTGGATTCACTGGTTTCATTTTCAGAAGCATTATTATCCTCTGAAACATCGGAGGCACTTTTTTTATCTGTATTCACAAATTCTACAGAAGATCGAAATAAGGATGTAACTTTGCTAGCCGAATCTGGAGTAAACTCCATTCCAATAAGATTATATTTTAGGGTATCGTCAGAAGGAAGATTCTCTCCATATTTTTCAATTAACTCATTAAAAACCTTTGGTTTTCTTAACCATGCACTCAAAAATTTAATTTTAAGAGTTTCATCTGGAGCATATTTATATTTTTCAAAATCTAAAGATACGGAAACTTTTCCATCTTTGCTGCGTTTTACAAGACCA
>JAGLKS010000309.1 GCA_023140905.1 Alphaproteobacteria bacterium
AACTAGGACACAGTTTAAAGGGTGCAGCCCTTTCAGCCTGTTGTAACATTCTGGGAGAGCTGGGCGCATACTTACAAGATCACAGCGACACACAAGAAGACTGCTCTGAATGCGTCGAGAATATAAATACAGAATTTGAAAATATAAAACAGGATATTAAAAAGCTGTTTCACAAATAGTCTGCTATGGACAACTGGCAGCAGATTCATCACCTTCATCATCGCCACTATATATAGCAGAATCACTAATTGTCATGCGTACACGAAAACAACGATATCCACTGTCACATTTCGTATCACCATCGCTATCCAAATTGATTGCCCCGCTCGTAGCATTGATAACATCAGCTTCGCATTCTCCAAACTGGTCATCGAGTTTTTCAAGCGTTGTGTTAATGAAAGCGTCTGTTTTCTCTGTTTGTATCCAGAAATAAACGCCGTCCACTCCATTATAATATTGCCAATCTTCAAACATATCCGGTGACGGAGGAAGAAACTTTCCAGACCCTCCTTTAAATATTCTTACGTGGTTAACATCACCGCTTCCAGGATTGCCGGAGCAACGAATATCATTAACTAAACGCCCGCTAGTCGGCCCGATTGTCGCACTGGAATAATGCGTGGAATCAGGCTTGATTGGAAAATTACGCCGCGCATACGGATCTGTTCCCGAAGAGCTGATATCAATGCCTATGTCGCCTTTCGGATATGAAAGCACACATTCCTGAATAGCTGAACGAATCGTATCTATCTGGCTTTTTAAATCCGATACTGTACGAAAACTGTTTTGAGAAGATGTTTGCTGGCTTGATGACCCTGTAAAAGTTACGGTAAGAGCCGCTAAAAGAGCTATAGCGATAAGAATATAAACCAGTGCACTACCCTGTTGCTTACATAAGCAATTAACAACACTAGATTTATTACAGACTTTTTTTGTATTGCTACGAAGAAATTTCATTTTTTCAGCTCTGCTCCATACAAAATATAAGATATGAGAATTTTATAGTAGTTTATTATATGTGACATAATAACCCGCATATAGACTTTTTCTAAAAAATCCTAACGCTCAAGAACTACATGATAATATACATAATCACCACCACTGCCATTTTGGAAACATCCGAATGGTTGACCATTGAATGACCCCGAACCATCATCAATATCAGGGACATCGTCTTCAGGAATTTCATAGTCCGTTGAGCCATCATCGAACATACGCATTTCATACTCGGAAGAATGACTGCTGCTCAGCTCAGGAATCGTGGCCCCTATGCCATACTCCTCATTTATTTTCAGACAAATCGATTTACGCAAACCAATAAGATAGGCTGTAATATCATTTCCACCTACACCCGACAAACCAATATCAGGAACTTCTAATTCAGCATTAAAGACCCAATCACCCATCTGACCATCCGTCATAACATCCTCAGGAGCTGGACCATAAGAAACTCCACCACCGGCGGGGTGAAAAACACCTACAGCTGTTGAATCAAGATTATCAAATTCGTCATCACCTGGACGATTAAATCGTATTTCATCAATCGTAATACCATAAATAATCATACGGATAATGGCTGTACTCACAGATGCAGGAAATTGAGTAATTTGGGCAGAGCTTATGAGGTTTGTCTCATTGCTTGCAGTCCCTCCCGTAGAACGCGTCGATGATGTCACAGCATAAGAAAGAGCGGCAAACAAAGCAACCGCAATAAGAATAAGGAACAAAACATTCCCATTTTGCCTTTTTCTCACGCTTTTTGCCGCTTTTATAATGCGAAGTTTACTCATGCCTCACTACTTTCCATTCCCTTTTGAGAGTCTTCCTTATACTTCATATTCATTCTTTTTCAACAGAGACTTTGTTGATTTTCAACGAAGCAGCGAGAGGATTTGGCTTACACTCTTTGCCTACACACATTTTATCTACATTCACACGCCAGCCAAGACCACCACTTTGTATGTGACCGATAGCCTCACGAAATTGACTGAACATAGCTGTCGATTTTGCCGACACAATAATATTAGAGGAACTCCCTTTTATTTCAAGGCCTTTGTATGTTTTCTGCAACTCATCCACAAAGGCCTTAACCTCTTTTGCGCTCACAGATTTATCTTGTATTCGCGGCACAGCAGGAAGCAAAGCACTTGCCTCTTTAAGCTCAACTGACCGCTGAGAAACGTCTTGTATCTTTACCGTCACAAACAGGCCCAAAGCCCCGGCACACACCCAAATACATGCAGCTATCATCAACATTGTCTTGCTTGTATTTTGAGGCAAGCTTTCCAGGAAAGTATCAAAATTATCAAAAGACCGGGGATTTATGTACTTTGCCAGTGTTTTATAATCAGACTTTTTGAACTTTTTTATATCCATTAGCTTCTACCATATCTTTGATAATTAGTTGTATCTCTATTTTGTTCCAATAAGACGCACATTTTCATCGTCTTCCCTCTTAATCTTGGGAACAACCTTTTTAACCCTGTTGCCCACGACATCAAGATACGTTGTATCTGTACGCGCCTGATCCGAAAAAGCTATCGGAACAATTGCATTCCATTCCGTCCTTTTACC
>JAGLKS010000031.1 GCA_023140905.1 Alphaproteobacteria bacterium
CGGCAGGGCTGGCATCCTCTTATGCTTGTTTTCAGTCTTTCCAGGAAGTCCTGTCATGCCAATTATCATGTTTGAGCCTTCCACGGCTTCTTCAATTGTTGTTGCAATTGTTGCGTTTTCGATTACATCGTAGGCATGCACCGACATGATGCGCGCGTCATTGTCAATATCGCAGGGATTCAGTAGGACAAGCTCACTGAAACCAAAGTTTTTAATTACGCGGGCTGTTGAGCCGATGTTACCACTGTATAACGGTTCAACAAGGACAATTCGGAAGGTAAGCATGTATTGAGACTTAATCGTTCCTTAAACACTTTTATGTTTCGCTCGTTTAACCCCTATAATTGCCTTCGTGGTTGTTCAGATTTCTAAATGTATTGATTAAAAAGATGCTGGCAATCGTTTATAAAATTGTCAAATAAAAGTGATTCAGACGTAGAGCAGTACCTATCTTAAAGTTTCTTAAGCTTTGCTTCATCTATTTCATTGGAGGCTTTAATGGCACTTTCAACGGCATTCGGTGAAGCGCTAACACGTAGGTCTGAGAGTTCTGAAGTTTTAATTATTTCATCGTGTGTTAAATCAGGCATATTTTCCACAGAAGATTTAAGATCAAGAAAACTTTCATTTTTTGAAGCTAAGTCTTCAAGTTCTAATAGTTCGGCTTTTGTGAAGATAGAACGAATCTTATGAACCTTTTGTTCATCAATAAAAGAAAAAGGAGCATTATATCCAAATTTAGCAAAAATTGGCAAAGGTATAATAGCATTTGGAAAATTAATTGCTATAAGTGAAATACCATATTTGATAGTGTCAAAGTAAATGTCAGTAAATTTTATCAATGATTTTTCAGAAAAAACGGGTCGATTACTATTTTTTAACGCTTTATGACTATATTTGATTCCTTGAGTATGTATATATCCACTTAAACTTTTATAAATTATATCCAATTGTGAGTCGAGATTAAATTTAGGATTTGCAAGTTTGTATGCTTCTGACTTATGAAGTGCTTTTTTCATTTCTCTTTTAAATGGGGTGTTCACATCTCCATTTAGCCAATTTCTTAAATACTTCTTATCATCTTCAAAATAGAGATGAAATTGTAAAAGCACCAACTCCAATATTTCCCTTAGTAGTTGAAAAGATAATTTATACATGCCGCTGAATACTTGGAATAGCAATATCTCATTTGTCTCTTCTGCTTCAATGATGGGAATTCTTTCCCCTGATAAGAAGTTGTCTGTTGTAATCGGATAAACCATCATACATTCATTAAATGCTTCATAAGCTGTTACAACCTTCTGACAAGTAATCTTGTCTTTTTCAAGATAATTTACCGTTTGTTTAAATGTTTTTTCAGACTTATCTGCATAATCTTTTGTGATATATTCGAGAAGAAATGAGTCGAAATGCGAATCCATAATGTTCAGTTACCTTACAATTTTAATATAATACCTTATAAATGGCTTTGCCTAGAAAATTATACCGTACTCTCAATCTTCTTAACACTCATCATCGGGTAATCATTCTCAGCATCATAAGCCAGCCCAACCTTCACAATCGTGTTTCCATGCAACACCTCAAGACTCACAT
>JAGLKS010000310.1 GCA_023140905.1 Alphaproteobacteria bacterium
CCGGGGCAACTGGAACATCCTGATGTTATTGAGGCCTCGAGGAAAGTGATAAAGGCTTGCGTGCGGGCTGAAAAAGCATGCGGCACCCAAATAATTGAGCCCGATCAGAATCGAATAAACCAAGCTTTGGAGGAAGGCTTTAGTTTTGTCGTTCTGGCGTCCGACATATTCGTGCTATGGAAATGGAGTGCCTCTATGCAAGATCTATTAAAAGAATATCGTTGATGAATGTATTCGTGTCGCAATATGAAATCATCATACTTGATTTTGATGGAACACTGGTTGAGTCGGTTGGAATAAAAGATGACGCTTTTAAAGAGTTGTTTTCTGAATTTCCGACTCAAATCGATGAAATCATGCAATATCATATGACCCATAATGCGACGATACGATTTGAGAAATTCAAGCATATTTATGAGAATATATTAAAGCGTTCCTACACGCCGCAGCTTAAACGGGATTTGAGTGCAAAATTTTCCGAGCTGGTATTCGATAAAATCATTAAATGTCGTTATGTTGCGGGCGCCCGGGAATTTCTTGATTATTATCATAATACCATACCGCTTTACCTGGTTTCTATGTCACCTGAAAATGAATTAAGGCGTATTTTAGATGCGCGTAAGTTAACGGGCTATTTCAAAAAAATTTATTCCAGTGAATGGAAAAAGACCGAGGCGCTAAAGGATATATCCAGGATCGAAAACAAACCGTATGAAAAGGTGGTCTTTATCGGGGACACCTATGAAGATTACCTTGCGGCACATGCCGTTGAGATTTTTTTTATCGGCCGAAACAGCAAAAAACCTTTCTTTGATGCCCCAATATCGGTGTTTGATAATTTACTTCAAATTAAACATTATCTGGATCGTGAGTCAATTTAAACTGTGAGCGTTAATAATTCACATCTTCAATATTTATATCAAAAGTATTATCTTGATACTGAAACTCATGAATCTTTTGTTTCTTCACATTGGGAAAAGATGCAGGAAACAGTTTCAGTTGAAATAGATGAAAATTATTATGCCAGATTATCAGGAAATGGATTTTCATATCGCCCCCATATATCGTCTCCCGCAAAGATGCTATCGTGGTTGACAATAATAAGTTATTTATTGCGCTTAAAAATTACAAAAGAACTGTCTCGCTTGATTCCCGCAGGGTTATCGCTCTCAAAACGAATAGAAGTCCCCTTTACCTATGACTGCTTCAGACAAATTTGTACATTTTCTCTGCTGAGAAGGCATGCCTCAGAAGGCAGAATAGTCATTATAGGTGATGGATTCGGATATCTGGCCGCCTTTATCAAAATGATGTGGCCCCGGTCACAAATTTTTCTTATTGATATAGGAAAAATTTTATTTTTTCAGGCCTATCACTGTCAAAAAGCCTTCCCGGATCATACCCATCAGCTTTCTATTGACGCTAGCGGTAGAACTAACCCCAACGCTGAAAATGCGGATTTTATCTTTTGTCCGGCGGAGCATACAACCTCCCTAAAGCAGTTCAAGTTTGAAGTGGCAATTAATGTCGCTTCAACGCAGGAAATGAATTCCCGGACAATTAAAGAATACTTCAATTTTTTACGACATACATTAAAAAAGAAAAATATTTTTTATTGCTGCAACCGAAAAAAAAAGATAATGCCAGCCGGTGAGATATCTGAATTCTATAAGTACCCATGGACAAAAG
>JAGLKS010000311.1 GCA_023140905.1 Alphaproteobacteria bacterium
ATAGGGAATAACCGCTGTAATACGTCTGGCCGATCCTCGGCGTAAAGCATCAATCGCAATTAATAGCTCCATTAAGTGATCATTTGCCGGATATGACGTTGACTGAATAAAAAATGTGTCTTTGCCTCGCACATTCTCCATAATTTCAACAAAAATTTCTTTATCTGAAAATCTTTTGATATTGCATTCGGTTAAAGGAACATCCAAATAAGCTGAAACTTGTTCTGCTAGTACGCGATTAGAGTTACCCGAAATCAGCTTCATGATACCATTTCCCCTTAACCTTATATTTTCATAGTCAGTTTATTACCCTTAACTGATAAGGCGCACTATATGAAAAAGAGCGTAGAAATCAAGTTATTTTCTCGTTCCACATTTTATAACTGTTGGATTATATAAGTTTTTCTTATTTCCCGGGACTATATATGCTCCCTATACTGGTACAGAAATAACAGAAATTTGCCTGCCGTAATCTTTTTCATTCCTATGAGTCGCACGTCTAAAACTATAGAATCTTTCTTCATCTGCATATGTGTCTTGATCCAATAATGATACGTTTTTGACTCCATAACGCGCCAGACGCCACGCGCAATAACCTGAAAGATCGAAGTTTGAATGCCCAGTTCTTTGCCCTGCTTTAAAAAAACGATCCATAGTATCATTTTCGTCTGTAAACGGTTTTATAAAATCGTTATGAACTTCGTAATATCTCTGCCCGATACATGGTCCGATACAAGCACACAGCCCCTCTTCTTGCGCCCCTAGCTCCTGCATAGCACCCAGCGTTGATTCTATCACTCCTGTAAGAGCTCCCTTCCAACCGGCATGTGCTGCGCCAATAACCGGCATATTATCTTTTTTATATCCAAGAAAAAGAACCGGTGCACAATCAGCGGTCACAATACTTAAAGCAATGCCGTGTGTTTCACTAACCAAAGCATCTGCATGAGGACGCTTATCTGCAGACCATGAGGTCTTCACAGTTACAACATCAGCACTATGAACCTGATAAGGTGATAAAAGCTTATCATAATGAACCCCCGCTTTTGCAGCCACAGCATGACGATTTTGAATAACGTTATCTTCTATGTCACCGGATCCCAAGCCGCAATTTAACCCTTTATATACCCCATCGCTTACCCCGCCTTTACGCGTAAAGAAGCCATGAAACACCGAATCATTGCCGGAATTTATAAAATTCTCCGCTGTTAAATATTCAACATTAAGGTTCATTATAGCTTCACCTGCGTTTCATTCAAAGCCACATCATAACTCCTGTTTTTGCTGAGCCTGACCTCTATGTACGATAAATAAAAGCACTATGCCAATCAGTATCATGGGAATACACAGGATTTGTCCCATAGTTATTTCCCCACCTATAAGACCTATTTGTGCATCCGGCACCCGTACAAACTCGATCAGGCTACGCATAACACCGTATAATATGAAAAACAAAGCACTTATCACACCGGGCTTGCGTTTTTCTTTTTTAGAGACCAAATACAATATTGTAAAAAGCAGTGCTCCTTCTAATAATGCTTCATAAAGCTGAGTTGGATGTCTGGGATATTCTCCTGCTCCGGGAAAGACAACCCCCCATGGCAAATGCGTTACCCGTCCATAAAGCTCAGCATTAATAAAATTGGCAATCCGGCCAAAGAAAAGCCCTATAGGCACGGTAGCACAGACAATATCCGCTAAAGATAAAACATTTATCTTGTGACGCTTTGTAAAGAGGAAAAGCACTGCGACAACGCCTAATACTCCGCCATGAAAAGACATGCCTCCATG
>JAGLKS010000312.1 GCA_023140905.1 Alphaproteobacteria bacterium
CGATGATTAGAATCATGCTATCACCATAACTTTTTTAAAACGAGTGAAGAATAGCATGGGCTTTATCCAGTGTTTCTTGATATTCTGCTTCAGGATCAGAGTCCGCAACAATTCCTCCTCCGCTATTCAGGGTGATTGTATCTTTATCGTAAATTAATGTGCGGATCAGGATATTTGTATCCATTGTTCCATCAAACCCTATATATCCAATTGATCCGCAATAACCTCCCCTGTGCAAGTCTTCGATTTCTTCTATAACCTCCATTGCGCGGATTTTAGGCGCTCCGGTAATTGATCCGCCGGGAAAGCAGGCACATAGTACATCCATGGCTGTTTTTCCTTCAGCTAGCTTTGCCTGCACAGTTGAAACAAGATGGTGTACGCCTGCAAAGCTTTCAAGCTCACATAATGCAGGAACACTCATAGTTTCAGGAATGCAGACTTTAGAGAGATCATTGCGCAATAAATCAACTATCATAGTATTTTCTGCGCGATCTTTTTCACTTTCCAGTAGATCATTTTTATAAGCACGATCCTGCACTATATTTTCGGAACGTGGGCGGGTTCCTTTAATAGGGCGGGTTTCTACGTTATCACCTTTAATAGTAATGAATTGTTCAGGTGAGGCTGAGGATATTTTTATATCCCCCAGATTCATGTAACAGGCGAAGGGAGCAGGATTAACTTTGCGCATATGGCAGTAATGTATAAACGGATCAAAGCTTTCTTTTGGTGGGCGCGGAGCGGTAAAGCATTGTGATATATTGGCCTGAAAGATATCACCGGCATAGATATAGTCGATGACTTTTTGCACAGCTTGAATGTAGCTCTGTTCATCGAAATTCGAGGACCAGTCTAGCGGTGTTGTTTGAGGCTGATAAGCTGGCGCATCAATTTTTTGAGTAATCAACTTAATGAAGTGGTCGCGTTTCTTTATCGCTTCTTGTTCATTTAAAGCATGGGTAAAGATTGTAGCGCGTTTGCGTAAATCATCATGTGCTAATACTTGATCGTATATACCTATAGCCATGTCAGGTGTGTTGTTCTTTTTTCCGGCAGTGTCAGGTATATCTTCGATTGCTCGTCCCAGATCATAGCTGAATAATCCGGCTGCGCCACCCTGAAATGGCGGATATCCTTCAATATTTTGTGTGTTATTAATCCATGAGGAAATACGTGATTGCAAGAATTCAAGAGGGTTGCCATTGAACGTTAGACATTGTTCCCAATTAGTAACAGAGATCTTACTGTTCTTAGCTTCGATTGTTTCAATAGGTTGACACATGACGTAACTATAGCGGCTTGCCGGGTGTTTTGGATCTGCGCTATCAAGTAATAAACTGTAAGGAATGTGTTTTACAGCCAGAAATGCTTCGATGGGATCAATTCCGGTTACGTCATAAATAAAAGGGGTCATAGGAGTTTCCTAAGCCATAAATGTTTGCTTGTTTTCAGGACAATAAAGGAACGATCATAACTTGATTCTTTTTTGTCGCAAGAAAGGCATGAAATGACGGGTTTATTTTATGTGGGTTTTATAGGAACGCTTTGATTTCTTTTACAGCGTCTTTTAGTCCGATTTTCAAGATAGGAGTGTCTTCGGGGAATGCGCTTTGCAAGCGTGACGGCAGCATAGAATC
>JAGLKS010000313.1 GCA_023140905.1 Alphaproteobacteria bacterium
TTTCAAACCCTTCTTAAAGCTGTTAATACCTTTAGCTAAATTATCCATAATCTTAGGAATACGCCCGGTACCAAACAATACCATCACAAGCAATACAACAACAATAATCTGCAATGCACTGGGTGCCATAATTCTGTGCTCCTTTTATTTTTGTCTTTGGTTTATGCTTCTCTTTCTACGCTGAGTTTGTCTTTTTGTCCAGAGCCAGCCTCCTGCTCACTGTCTTTCTCATCATTCAGTCCGGCAAATAAATCATCTTGATTTACAGTTTCAATAGCCGGACGACGATCCAACAACCCCGCAGACTTCATTTCATCCATCCCCGGCAAGTCTATTAAACTTTCTAACGCAAAATGATCGAGAAAATCTGTCGTTGTCACCCAGGTTAAAGGCCGCCCCAAAGTTTCCCGCCGACGTCCGGGCTTAACCCATCCCAGCTCCATCAGTGTATCAAGTGTTCCTTTATTTGTACTAACACCACGGATATTTTCAATTTCAGCCCGTGTTACCGGTTGGTGATATGCAATAATAGATAATGTTTCCATCGCTGCCCGTGACAATTTTTTGTGCACTTGCTTTTCGATATCCATCAATTCAGAAAGATCTGAAGCTGTGCGGAATACCCATTTACCCTCTATCTCCAGCAAATTCACACCACGCTCGGCATAGTCATGCTGTAATGTTTTAAGAATATCCCGTATACGCTTAATATCAATATCGCCCTCATCAGGCATAAAAGGTAAAATTTGTGTTGGAGATAATGGCTCAGCCGAGGCAAATAAAATCGCCTCAACCAAACGCTTGGACACAACGCTGTTCTCTTCTTTAGTGTTCATAATATTACGGTTATCATTATTACTCATCATTCATCGCACTTCTTCTCATTAATCTTTCTTAGCCTCATTGGAAGAATCTATATCTCCTCGTGTACGCATATAAACCGGACTAAATGCCGCTCCCTGCCGAAATTCAAGCTGCCCCTGTTTTGCCAGCTCTAACCCAGCCGTAAATGTGGAAGCCAGTGCTGAACGCGCATAAATAAAATCCTCGACCTGCTCAGGAATAAAACTCTGTAACGATGTCCACGCACTATGAATACCCTTACGCGGCAAATCCCCCAGCATTTTTATCAAACGCTCCATTGCTTTTTCATTCGACATCAAATTAAAAACCGGAAGATAATATTCTTTATTCTGCTTACGCTGTTCAATCCCACCGTAAGCCTGCAACAAATCCAGTAAATTAATCTGCCATTTTGTAATAACAAGCGTTTCAAAAGCTTCGGAGTCAATTCCCTGTCCACGGGCAAAAACATCCTGCCCAAGCTGTGGACGGGCCGCAAGCATCCCGGCAGCATTTTGCATAACTTCCAACCGCCTGAGCTGAAATTGCAACGCCTCCGCCATATCCTCCGCGCTAGGCTCATCGCTATTTTCTTCCTTAGGCAAAAACAGGCGCGATTTAAGATAAGCCATCCACGCAGCCATCACCAGATATTCGGCTGCTAATTCCAGATTATGTTGCTTGGCGCGCTCTATAAATTCCAGATATTGCCGCACTAATTGCAAAATAGAAATCTTGGCTAAATCGACTTTTTGATTACGGGAAAGCTCTAGCAGAACATCCATTGACCCTTCATAGCCATCCAGATTGAGCAATAACCGATCAACATCATCACCGGAAAATTCATTTCCTTCGGCCATAACAGTAGCAGGAAGTTGCGGCATATCACAGCCTTTCGCATTATCTTGCTCAACTTTCAGAAGCTTTACATCCATTACACAGCCTCTCAGAAGCACACACAGCATTTTCCAGCCTTTTAAGTGTCTGCTCACTCATTTTCGGTAGCTTCTCTGCCAACTCATCCATCACATCCAACTCACCGGCACAATATAATGCCAAGTCACATCCGGCATCTAAAGACCTCACAGCCTTATCAGCCACAGAACTTCCATACGCATCCAAAGCCTTCATATCCAGATCATCACATATCAGCACACCATCAAATCCAATATGTCCGCGAATAACTTTATCTATAGAATGCGAAGATAAGGACATAGGCATATCATCTTCCAAAGCTTCATAGGTCATATGCGCAGTCATAGCCCATAATTTTGAACCCAGCTTTCCTTTAGCCAAAGCAGAAAACGGTGCAAAATCGCGTGCAACCAAATCATCCCATCCAGCCCCACGCACATGCGGTAATTCTTCATGACTATCAGCCAAAGCACGCCCATGTCCCGGAATATGCTTGATTATAGGTGTCACACCTGCGTTTAACAGCATCTCGCACACCACAGCCCCCAGCTCTGCAATAATAGCCGGATCACCGCTAAAAGCACGATCACCGATAATATCATGTGCACCATCAAAAATAAGATCCAAAACCGGAGCGCAATCGACATTAATTCCAAGCTCTTCTAATTCTCCGGCCAAATATCCCATATCCTCACGCAAAGCAATTTTAGCTACATCCGCGCCTTGTTGCTCATATAACTGACCATAATGACGCATTGGCTTATAATCTCCCCAATGCGGCGGGGTTAGACGCGAAATGCGCCCACCTTCCTGATCGATTAGAATCGGACAATCCCGGCCAACTATGTCTTTTAGCTGCCTAACCAATGACTTAACTTGATCCGGATTATCGCAGTTACGCTTAAAAAGGATAAATCCAAACGGATTAGACTGCGCAAATAAAGACCTCTCGGCATTGCTCAGGGAAAGAGACTCCATAGCAAAAATGCAGGGCAGCGATTCCTCTGCATTACGGGCAAAA
>JAGLKS010000314.1 GCA_023140905.1 Alphaproteobacteria bacterium
CGTTACTCTTGATGGTGCAAAAAGCCTTAAAGCACCTCGCTTGCCGATGCCCACTGATAATATGAGTAAAGAAAAACGCGATTTGATTCGGGGCTGCGCCGATATATACGCCCTTAAGCTTGCACATCACAACACAGTTTTACATGAAAGCAATGGCCAAAGTGACTTACGCGCCCAAGCTGCCCTTGATGCTTTGGAACAAGCGCGATGCGATGCGCTGGGTATTCGGAAAATGGACGGCGTTGCTAATAATCTTGATGCAATCCTCGAAGCTAAATCACAAAAACATGGATATGAAGGCATTGAACAGCGCGAAGATATTCCTATGGTAGATGCTTTGCACATTGTAGCACGTACATTATTAAGCAACCGCCCGCCTCCACCATCAGCCCAAATTGTTTATGATAAATGGGAGCCATGGATTATTGAACAAGTCGGGAAAGATAGCTTTGTAGCCCTTAAAGATACGCTTTCAAATCAGAAAAACTTTACCAAGCTTGCTTGCAACTTACTGCAAAAAATGGGCTTTCCTGCTATATATCATGATGATGGTGATGAAAAGCAATCCAGCAGGAATGAGAACGATAAAGATTCCACTGAGGATGAACAAGCTTCAGAGGAACAGTCTCAAGACAGTGCACTTGAAGACATAGAAGATGGCAAACAGCAAGACGATGAATCCTTTGATATGGGAACAGATGAGCTACTCGAAGACATTGGAGACACTGATGATTTGCAAGGAATAGAGGAAAGTTCATCCTCACCGCAACCACAGCGGCCCGATAGTTATACCAACTATGCACAAGGCTTATACACAGTTTATACTACGCGCTTTGATGAAGAAGTCTGCGCTGAAGATCTGGCCGATCCTTTTGAGATGGAACGCTTACGCTCTCTATTAGATCAACAACTAACAAATTATCAAACCCTGATTACCAAGCTGGCTAACCGCTTACAGCGCAAATTGATGGCCAAGCAACGCCGTAGCTGGGAATTTGATCTGGAAGAAGGGGTTCTTGATGCATCACGTCTGGCGCGCATGATTGCCAATCCCGATGTTCCTTTGACCTTTAAGCAGGAAAAAGAGACTCCATTCAAAGACACTGTTGTTACATTGCTAATTGATAATTCCGGTTCTATGCGTGTCCGCCCTATTGCCATAGCTGCAACCTGCGCCGATATCATCGCTCATACTTTAGAGCGTTGCGGTTTAAAAACAGAAATTCTAGGTTTTACTACTCGTGGTTGGAAAGGTGGCAAATCCCGTGAATTATGGATGAAAAATGGTCGTCCTGAAAAGCCTGGCCGCCTTAACGATATCCGCCACATCATCTATAAAGATGCAAACAAGCCTACCCGCCGCACACGTAAAAATCTTGGGTTAATGCTCAAAGAAGGATTGCTCAAAGAAAACATAGACGGAGAAGCGTTAGTCTGGGCTTATAACCGCATTGCCCGCCGCCCGGAAGAACGCAAAATCCTGATGATGATTTCAGACGGCGCTCCGGTTGATGATTCAACTCTTTCTATTAATCCATCTAATATTCTTGAAATGGATCTACACGGAGTCATTAAATGGATTGAAGAAAGCACTAATATAGAGCTAAGCGCTATTGGTATCGGACATGATGTTAATCGTTATTACTCCCGCGCTATTACAATTGCAGATGCAGAAGGTCTTGCTCATGCTCTTACAAGCCAATTAATTAATCTGTTTGATGAAGCTTAATTCTCCTTTTTTCCTGTTTTGTATAGTTTGTTTGTAGAGATACGGAGATTTTTTGCCTTATTGGCCAGTTTTTTGGCCGATTGCGGTGTTTTGCTTTTGTGCTGTTATCATCAGTCATAAGATTATGTATAGGACACAATTCCCATAATGTCAAGAAATATTTTGACTTTGGTGAAATTATTTTATCATCCCTTGCACACTTAAGTATCATCCAGTAATTAGGGGGTGTATTAACGAGCAAACACAGATAAAAGCAAAAACATGAGCGATAAGAAAAGAATATACAAACCAAAACCTGTAAGTGGATTTCCAGAATGGCTGCCTGAAGAGCGACAAGCTGAACAAGTCTGGTTTGACCATATCCGCCGCGTATTTGAAAGCTATGGATTTTGCTCTATAGAAACACCGAGTGTTGAGGAACTCGATGCTATTAACGCTAAAGGCGGCGATGGTGGAGCCGATGTCGATAAAGAGATTTATGTGCTGGAACGCTTGCATAAAGAAGAAGGTGACAAAAAGGCACATCTAGCTCTGCACTTTGACCAGACTGTGCCTCTAGCCCGCTATACAGCTCAACACTTTAACGAGTTGGTATTCCCGTTCAAACGCTATCAAATGCAACGCGTATGGCGAGGTGAACGCCCGCAAGCTGGACGTTTCCGTGAGTTTTATCAATGCGATATTGACGTGATTAATATCGATCACCTGCCCCTGCACTTTGATGCGGAAATGCCTGCAATTATCTGGGAAACATTGAGCAGCTTGCCGGGTATGGAAAATGAGGAAATACAGATACGGATTAGTAACCGGAAAATATTGGTTGGGTTATGCGAAGCAATCGGTTTTCAAGATTCTACATCAGTCATCCGTATTGTAGATAGATTAGAAAAAGACGGAATGGTTTCTACATCCAACAAACTTAGAGAACTAATCTATGGAGAAAACACGCCAGCAACCGATGAAACACCTATCAGACACTTTCTTAGCCTTTGCAGAAACAAATACAATAACTCTGACGATCTTCGAGATGCTTTACAGACAAATAAAGGCATAGATACAAGCAACCCAACCTTAAAAGAAGGAATCAAAAAACTCGCATTCGTTCTCGATCAACTATCCCACCTGCCCGAAGGGGCGGTAGTGGCTGACTTATCCATTGTACGCGGGCTGGATTACTACACAGGCACAGTGTACGAGACAGTTTTCACCGAAGACCCCGGCTATGGCTCGATTTGTTCCGGTGGACGTTATGACGATCTAGCCGGAAACTACATCAACAAGCACCTGCCCGGAGTCGGTATCTCTATTGGCTTTACCCGCTTATTTGACCGCATCCGCAATAAAGGCACTTTGCCTGTTAAAGGCATCTCACCCGCTGATATTCTGGTGGTTTTACCGAATGAAGATTCACGCGCACTTATGAATGAAACAGCTCAAACCTTGCGCGCACGCGGCTACAAAGTCGAAACATTCCATAGCGCTTCCAAGCTAAAACGCCAAATGGCTTATGCCGAGAAAAAGGGCATTCCTTATGTGTGGTTTCCTCCTTTTGAAGACGGCAACCCGCATGAAGTTAAGAATATGTCAAATGGTGAGCAAAAAGCTGCCACCCCGCAAGATTGGACAAAAGATGAAAATTAGACATATTACTCTGCTGTTTATTTCTGCCTGCTGTTTATTTCTGTATACAGCTCCACTTCATGCACAAGAACAAAAAACAGAGCAACAAGATGCCCTCCATGATTTTCTTATCAATTACCGTTATGAACCGGATTATTGCGATTTTATTGCAGGCTTCCCGGAAGAGCCTCTTATCAGCCACGCTTGCGAAAATGAAGATGATCCAAGCACATGTTACGATAAAGTCTCTTTTACAAAGGTGTTTGAACTCTCATCTACTGTGCAAATAGATGTTATATGCAATCCGTCAACTCCTGATATGTATGCTTACTTCACACCGGAAATTATGGAAAGCACTGTGAAGGCCATGACAAAAGACAGTGTTCTTGAGACTTTCAATATCAATACTACGCAAAGTGATGATTACCGCTTATCTGGATTAGTCGGTCAGGGGCGCAAAGGATTGTATGACACTCTCTATATTGCTCAACTCTGGATATCGGAAAACTCAATTATGTCCGTAGAAGCAGAGCTTTCCGGTGAGAAAAACCCGGATGCAGACCAGATATTTGCCGGAATTCTAAGCAATACCGGTCATATACGCGATGTTGAAAGCGAAGAATATTATAAAGAAAAGCTCGAAACCCGGTCAAAAACAGTTGAGAAAAACAAGTAATCTACTCGTCTTATTTTTGAGCATAAGCCTTAATCACCTCAACCATTGAGAAAAAACCATTGCGACGATTAGCACTTAGGTGTTGGTCCATGCCTATGCGTTTAAAAGCTGCGTCAATATCAATTTGTGCCAATTCAGATAGAGTCTTACCTTGATATGCAGCAATTAATATTGCTACAAGCCCGCGCACAATATGAGCATCACTATCAGCCTTAAAGCTAAATACATCCCCATCATGGATTTCAGGAATAAGCCATACTTTTGATGTGCATCCGCGCACTAAATGTTCATCTTTCTTCAATGTATCATCTAATGTTGATAAACTGCGCCCCAGATCAATCAGATAAGCATAACGTTCTTCCCAATCATCGAATAAATCAAAATTTTTGATAATCTCTTCCAGTGTTTCTTGTGCCATAAATCTCTCAGTCCTTGTATCCTATTCTTAAGTGAAATCACTATATCTGTAAAATCAAGACAAATTAAGACATAAATGTTGAATAAAACTTCAGTAAGGGCTTGCACATATGCGCGCCAGTTGGCAAATTGGGGGGAGACAAGATTCTCTCTTAATATTCTTCAAACCAAGGATAGAAAGCCTTCAAACATGAGTAAGTCATCATCAGGGTTCTCCGATTCAAAAAACACATTATATTGCTCGTTTTGCGGTAAGAGCCAACATGAAGTACGTAAACTAATTGCCGGACCTAATGTGTTCATCTGTAATGAATGTGTCGAGCTATGTATGGACATTATTCGCGAGGAAGACAAAACCCAAATGGTGCGTTCTGGCGATGGTGTGCCCACGCCAAGCGAGATCAAACAAGTTTTAGACGATTATGTTATTGGTCAGGAATCCGCTAAACGCGTTTTATCTGTAGCGGTCCATAACCACTATAAACGTCTGGAACATGGCAATGGTGAAACCGGCAGCTCAGAAATTGAGCTATCTAAATCTAATATCTTGCTAGTTGGTCCAACCGGATGCGGTAAGACCTTGCTAGCACAAACGTT
>JAGLKS010000315.1 GCA_023140905.1 Alphaproteobacteria bacterium
GTATATTTATCCTGACCGCTTTGATCTTGCCATTTGCGTGTCTCAATCTGGCCTTCAATATAAACTTTAGCGCCTTTCTTAAGATAATTCTCACACACAGTTACAAGGCCTTTGTTAAAAATAACAACACGATGCCACTCCGTGCGCTCTTTACGCTCGCCCGTCATTTTATCTTTCCAGCTTTCAGATGTAGCTACAGACAAATTAACAACTTTATCTCCCGATTGCATTGTACGAACATCTGGATCAGCACCTAGATTTCCAATCAAAATTACTTTATTCACGCTTCCTGCCACGTCTTTAAGCTCCATCTAATGTAAGTGTTATGAATTTGAAGAATCTGAGTATAGACCGCCACCATCAGATTCAAAAGCCCTTTCCTAAGGATTCTTTACAATTATTTACGGTTATTGTAGATGTTACCGGCGGTTTTTTACCATACCACGAAGTTCTTTGAGTTCTGCCAGAACGGCTTCTAACGCTTCTCTTTGCTCTAAAGTTAGATTCGAAGATCCCGGTGCACGTGTCTGTACAGGTTGAATTCCCGCCCCTGCATTGCTTGAACCTTCTTCTCCTTCAGAGATTCCTGTTGGCAAACCAACGGTATCCTCCTCCGAAAACATAGCAATAATCTGTTTTTTCCCAGCTTCGCGCAAAAGCTTTTGCACACCTTTGATTGTATATCCTTCCACATAAAGAAGACGGTGGACAGCTTTTAGAAGATCAATATCTTCAGGACGGTAATAACGACGCCCGCCCCCGCGTTTCAATGGCTTAAGCTGAGAAAACTTTGTTTCCCAGAAACGCAAAACATGCTGTTTAACACCGAGTTCGTCTGCTACTTCGCTGATTGTTCTGAAGGCTGATGCCGCTTTTTTACGATGTGCACTTCTTTGCGCTGCTCCTGCATAAACAGTGCTATTGTCATAAGATGGTAATTGCGCTGATAAAACAGCATTCTCATTACCTTTTATTTCCAGACCCTTGGCCATATCTGCACACATCTTTGCAAACCTTTCTAATCATTTGCAGGCTCTTCCCTTAAAAATTAAATGAAGAAAAGAACTTTATTTCCCTTTATTTACTCGACTTTTCAGTACATGCGATGCTCTAAACACCAAAACTTTACGCGGTAATATCGGAACCTCAACACCTGTTTTTGGGTTACGTCCGATCCGTTCACCTTTTTCACGAATAGTAAAACTACCAAAAGAAGATATTTTGACATTCTCACCCTCAATCAAAGCTTTTGAAACTTCGCTTAATACTGTTTCGACTAGATCAGCCGACTCATTTCGTGACAACCCAACTTCTTCGTAAACTGCCTCAGCCAAATCAGCGCGAGTAACCGTGCGACTTTCCATTTCTCGTAACTCCATTTTGTGTATTTTCAGACTATCGATTTAAAACAGAGTCGTCAATCTCGGCCTTAAGGATAACCACAAAAAAATGATTCAATTCAATAAGTAAAACAGTTTTTTTGATAATTAAGCTGGGAACATGATTATAAACGTACTAAAGCAGATCCCCATGTCAAACCACCGCCAAGAGCTTCAAATAAAGCTAGTTGTCCTTTTTTCACCTGACCAGAGCGAATCGCTTCATCCAAAGCCAATGGGATAGAAGCAGCAGATGTATTGCCGTGATTATGAACAGTTACCACAACATTCTCCATAGAAAAGCCTGATTTTCTAGCTGTTGATTCAATAATACGGATATTGGCTTGGTGCGGAATTAACCAGTCAACATCAGAAACTTGCAGATTGTTATGCTCAAGAGCCGCAGTCACTGCATCACTCATCAAATTCACAGCTTGTTTAAAAACTTCACGCCCGTGCATAATGATGTGGCCACTAATCCCGTTTAAACTTACACCGCCATCTGTGTATAAAATATCCTTGAATGAGCCATCCGCATAAAGATGCGTAGAAAGAATGCCATCACTTTGCGCTCCCTCTTGTCCTTCATGTGCTTCCAGAATAACCGCCCCCGCACCATCACCAAACAAAACGCATGTCGCACGGTCTTCCCAGTTTAGAATAGCACTTATTTTTTCTGCACCTATAACCAGCATGCGCTTAGCCTGCCCGGCGCGCATAAGCCCATCAGCTGTGCTTAAAGCATAAATAAAACCGGCACACACCGCTTGCACATCAAAAGCCAGCCCCGCAGACATACCAAGCCCAGCTTGCACAATAACAGCCGTTGAAGGAAAAGTACGATCCGGCGTTGTCGTTGCCACAATAATTCCATCAATATCTGAAGGCTTTAGCCCTGCTTGCTCTAATGCTTTATGAGCAGCTTTGATTGCCATATCCGAGGTTAATTCCCCATCAGCAGCAATATGGCGCTGACGAATGCCGCTTCGTTGATATATCCATTCATCCGTTGTATCAACAATGCTTTCTAACTCTTTGTTTGTTAGTATTTTTTCCGGCAAATAACTTCCTGTAGCAATAATGCGTGTATATGTCGGCATAGGATTCTTTAAACTCGTACTTTAATAAATGCAATTTGTGTGTTGTTAATCCGCTTTTCCCATAGTCAGAATTTCTTCTTGTTCTGCTAGGTTAGCAATTTCTTTAACAATTTGATCTATATAAC
>JAGLKS010000316.1 GCA_023140905.1 Alphaproteobacteria bacterium
CTTTTCAATCCCATATTTGGATAATTTCTCCAGCCATTTATTAGTAATCAGATTGAATTTCGCAAAAGCATGCTCATTATACCAGCCATCCAATAATTCTTTTACCTTCTCTTTCTCTTTTCCACCCGTATAGATATGAAAATATCCTCTTTTCAATTTTACACTAGTATTATCGGATTGAATCACCTTCAACCTGAACTGTTTTCCCAAATAACGATGGGTTTCTCCACTGGTATATTCTTTTGGAGGCGCTTTCGGGTGATAATTCTGAAAATACTCCAGATGTTTCAGGATCCATGCGGATTTCTTTTCAACCTTTTCTATCACATCCTTTTCTTTCATCTTCACTGGAGCACTGACCTTTACTTCAAGCTCCGGTGTAACGCTTATCTTGAGATGTTTTCTTTCTTTATATTCCAATGTAAATTCAATGTGTTTCGTTCCGTATTGGATGGAATACACACTCATTCTGCATACCTCATCTTGGCAATATGTATAACTTTCTCCAAGATTTCGTCAATAACCTCAAATTCCAATTTCAGCTCTGAATCATCAATAAGATAATCCTCAATCTGATTGCTCATCTCATTTTGAATATCTTTTTTCAGATGCCAATCAACTATAATATTCTTTATAATGATATCATCAATTTTTATTCCGAGCTCAGCGGATTTCTGCTTATTGACATTGGGATGCTTTCTGCTGAATACTTCATCGATAACACCGTAGAATGCTTGAGCTTCATTCCTCCCTTCAAGACACTCCGGCATATCCGGATCCTTTCTATCTCTGACAATTTCCATTATTTCTGTCGCTCGTTTCAAATAGTCAGCTTCTGACAATCTCTTTTCTCTGTAATCGTTTATGGCATCCTGGATCAATTTCGAGAATTTTTTGTAAAAAACCGGATCCTCTTCTTTCCGCTCTACAGTTGTTCTCTTAACCGCATGTGCGATCATATCCGCTTTTGACGCAGAACTTGTAATTTTTTCAACTTCCTTCAGAAAGGCGTCCTTATCCATTATATTTACCGGATCGGTGATTAGAACGATCTGATCCGAAGTAACATAAGTATCAAGGAGTTTCTGGATCTTAGGCTCGTATTCCTTATAATCAATTGTTTCGGCATATCTTCTTTTCACTGCAGCGCGAAGATTCTGGAAAAATCTAAGATCATCCTTGTATTTCCCTATCTTGTTTGATGGCGTATTCAAATGAAATCTGGAAGAAGACAACGCTATCCCCAGAGCTCTTGAAAAAGCCGTTAGTTTTTCATAATACTTATCTCTTTTTTGCTTATCAAATAAGAGCAATTCATATTCTTCTGAATCTCTTTTGTTTTTGATCTCTTTAAATATATCCCATAATTCCGAGTGCTTCTGTGGGAGTGACTTTATTTCGCCATCCACACTTTTCAAGGTTTCTTCAAGATCTGATTGGCTGTATCCTTCAAGCGCACTGTACATCGTCAAGGCTCTGTCTAATTCGCCTAAAACCCCATAATAATCAATGACATAACCGAAGTCCATGCCTTCCATGATTCTGTTGACACGAGCGATTGCCTGAAGCAGATTATGCTCTTTTAGACTCTTAGCAAGGTAAAGGACAGTATTTCTCGGAGCGTCAAATCCCGTAAGAAGCTTATCCACAACAATGAGGATTTCAGGATTCTCATCGTTTTTAAATGACTCGATTATTTCACGGTTATAATT
>JAGLKS010000317.1 GCA_023140905.1 Alphaproteobacteria bacterium
GAAACAGCTACACCAATATTGTAAAAATTCTTAAATATAATTTCATCATTATCTATTTCCGAGTTAATAGCCGGAAACTCTTTCAATGCCTGCACTACTGCTTTCACAAAGAAAGACATAAAACCAAGCTTGATACCATGTTTTTTCTCAAACAAGTCTTTGTACTCGCTACGCAAAGCCATCACCGACCCCATATCCACCTCATTAAAGGTCGTTAGCACCGCCGCCGTGTCTTGAGCCTCTTTCAAACGCTTTGCTATAACTTGACGAAGCTTGGACATTTTTACGCGCTCTTCACGTGGTTCTGTTGCCTCAACTGGAACTGACACAGAGACATTATCCTCTCCCAACATCCCTACAGCAGGTTTTGCAACCAGATATGCTTCAACATCCGCCTTTGTTAAACGCCCGTCTTTGCCACTTTCAGGAACTTGCGAAGCTCTCAAATTATTATCAGCCAACAGCTTGCGAACCGCCGGAGATGTTTTTGGTTCATTCTGTACTATGGACTCAACAGTGGCCGAAGCCGGAACAGCCATAGATTTATTTTCCTTGGCATTGGCAGCTTCTTTTCCGCTTTGTTCTTTCTGCCCACCGGCAGCAGAAACCGCCACGTCAACCACTGCGCCAACTTTCATTTTACCCAATACGGTCCCGACGTCTACTGTTTCACCCTCATCAACAATAACGCTGATAATCACACCATCCTCCGGCGCATTAACCTCTAATGTAACCTTATCCGTTTCCAACTCCACAATCGGCTCATCTGCCTTCACAACTTCACCAACATTTTTTAACCATTTTGCAATAGTCGCCTCAGTTACTGACTCACCAAGTGTAGGAACAACGATTTTGGTCATGATCTAATCTCGTCTCTCTTAATGTTTATATAAGAATGTTTATGTAAGTTATTTAGTCGAATTTACCTTGCACAGCAAACTACATTTCCTTATTACCTGTTACAGAGTCTGATAGCAAGAGCCAATGATATGCATCCAGTCTTAGCCATTTGATTCGAAACACTATTTTCCACCGCCACAAATATAAGGTTTACACAATTCAAAAAACTTTAAAATACCGTAAACACGTACGCTAAAAGAAAAACAAGTACGCCCTCAGAAATGCCTCCATCCCCTTGCTAAATCATCAATACGATACGGCTTATTTGATAATATAGTGTTCTTTAAACCATTATTTATAAGACTGCCTATAACCTGCGGTTTTAAATTGTTTTTTTTAAGAGCCAACATCAGATTTTCTTGATTCTCTTTAGAAACAGCCAAAATCAGCTCATAATCATCGCCTCCACACACAGCTTCTTCAACCGAAAAATGTCTTTTCTCAAGCGCATTTTGAACGGAATTAGAATAGACAAATTTATCCAAATCAATTTGCACACCCAATCCTGAAGCTCTACCAATATGTATGGAATCAGCTATAACCCCATCCGAAACATCAATGGCAGCATTGACATATTCATGCAAAATATTCTCAATTCCAACACGAGGCTCAGGTATACGATAACGCGTTATAGCTTCATTATATGAAAACACATTACCTTCCCCTTTTTCCAAAAGACACTTCAGCCCTAACGCCGCATCGCCGATCATTCCTGTAAGAATAAGCACATCACCATCTTGTGCCCCACCACGACGAACAGCCTCACCCTTTGGAACGACGCCAATAGCTGTAATACTAATTGATAAATTATCTGATTTTATACTGGTTGTATCACCACCCGAACAAAAAATATCAAAATGCTTATTTTCCTCTAACAAACGCCGACTAAAAGCCTCTAGCCACATATCATCAGGAGTAGAGGAAAAAGCAATATTAAGCTGATAACATAAAGGCGTTGCACCCATAGAAGCCAGATCTGATAAATTAACCCTCAAAGCCTTACATGCAATCATGTCTGGGGCTTCGCCTATCATAAAATGCACACCTTCATTCAGAGTATCGCTGGTTACAACAAACTCATGGCCTTCGGGCACACATAATACAGCACCATCATCTTGCAGATCAGCGGCAGCCTCTTGCCCCATCGTTAACGGAGCAAAATATTTTTCTATAGCAGAAAATTCATCCATGTTTTTTGCTTTCTTATCCCCTACCACTTTATCCCCTGTCACAGACATATCCATGATGA
>JAGLKS010000318.1 GCA_023140905.1 Alphaproteobacteria bacterium
TACGGAGATTTTTTGCCTTATTGGCTAACTTTTTGGCCAATCGGGTGCTTTCCTTTCCTTGTTGTTTTTCTCAGTCACAAGACAAAGCATAGGACATAATTCCTATATTGTCAAGTGCAGATTTTTGAACAGTTTTTATACTTGATTATCCTGCGAGGTTTGTGCTGTATTTTCCATTAACCCAGCCGAGATCTCGTGGTTTATATTAAGTAAAATCCCCAGTTTTTCTTTGGCCGGGTTGGCTAGAATATCTATTTCACGTTTAAAGATAAAATTAGCCAGATTTATAATATTGTTACGCAGAGCATCCGGTCGTGAGTTTTTTTGATCGTCCATAGCTGTATCATAAAACAAGAGCCAGATTTGCCGGTTATATTTTAATGTTTCCTCAAGAAGATCGTTCGGGCGTTCATCCCACATAGTAATGAGCTGCTGAATCATGCGGTTGGATTTTAGCAAAATACGGGCTTCAAGCTCACGCTGATCGCATGCAAGATTTTGTGCGTTCATGTCATATGTACTTGTAGCCTGAGTATGAGATTTTTCGCCTTTATGTGACACTCTCTAATAACTCCCGTTCATGTTCTATAAGTTCATGCGCAAGTTTCATCGCTTTGTAATGTGCGCCACTAATAATCTGTTCATTAATCTGCATAAAGAAAATGGAGCTGGAAGGTGCAGCTTTTTGAATATCGCCTATCATATCAAAATAGCGCTTGTGATATTCTTTTGGCGCATGTGAAATATACATACACTGGATAAGGAAATAGACTTTTTTACATGGCGTGTCAGCGTCTTCTTCCTGCATAATATCTTTTTCACGAATAATCGGGGCGTTACCTGCAATGTGAAGGCGGGTGCGTTGAGAGCTGTTTGTAATCACAGCTTCACCGATGAGTATTTTTTCCTGTGGTTTCAAATCAATGACTAAAGCCATAAAATATTTCCTGATTAACTAGGGGCTAAACCCTAAAATAAATGCAATATATCTTTTTGAGTTGGGGATGCTAATGACAACGATGTAGCGCTTAATGTTTGACGCGTTTGCAAAGCTAGGAGATTAGCTCCTTCCTCGCTAATATTTGAAATATTCAGCCCATCTAATCCAGCCTCTAATGACGAGATTGTTGCTTGTGTAAAATCTTGACGGGCCTGAATAATATTCAGGTCATCAGTGATTATAAGGCTAAGTCCCTGAATTTTTTCTAAAGCGCTGTGGGTTTTTTCGATAAAGGTGTTTATGGAGGATGCAGAGGTCAATGTAATGTTATCAAGATCCAGCGCCTCTATGGTTAAATCGATTCCTTGCGTGATAATATGATTGCGGTCATTATCCGAGAAAGCCGTTGTTAAGTGGTCACCGGACAAAAGGTTGATACCTGAATATGTGGCGTTATCGACTATGTTGCTGATTTCGGTTTTGATGGAGTTTAATTGGGAATTATATTGTTCTAAATCCGTATTACCATCAGAAACGGCAGTATTAGATTCTAACGCAATAGATTCGGCCTGTTTTACAAGATTTGTGAGTTCACGCAAGCTATCGTTTGCATATTCAAGTGTTTTTATAGATAGCGAAATATCATCTAAACGGCGCGTAAGGTTACTTGCCTGATTGCTAAGGCTTTGAGAACAAATATCTTGAGCTATTTGTCCTATTGTATTTTGTGAAGTGTTACCTGAAACGGTATTGTCTTGTTCCCGCGGAGCATTCTTTGTGCTTTGCAAGGATTGGAGGCTATTTTTTAATGCAGATGTTAAAATGATGTCAGAAGACATTTTACTCAGTATCCTTTCCTAGGGCCATATTGCCGCAGAATTCTTCTTATGGTTCTTATTTATATAGTAATAGCATGCCATTTAACAAAAGGTTAAATCAAATTTTTATGTTTTCTATGCTAACACACTATAATGCATGCGCCCAGTATTTGGGTCAACGTACCAATCCATCGTACTTGCTTGATCTATAATACTGTCCTCATCGTCTGTATCAGCATCTTCGCTAGAGGTTGAATCAGATGAAGTGCCAGAAGAATCCTTTTGCTCAAAAGCCTGTTCGTCACTTGCCAGCTCAAAACTTAGATTGCCTTCTGCATCCAGTCCGGCGTCACTCATCGCCCGTTCCAGAAATTGCGAATCACGTTGAAGCATTTGATGTGTTTCCGCTCTTTCAGCCGTTAGAACTATTTTTGCTGTATTATCTTTATCAATGCTCATTTTAACTTCCACGCGACCAAGTTCCGGTGGGTTAAGCTGTAGTTTAATGGTCGTACTTTCACCATTTTGAATAGCTTTTTGCATGGTTATAGAAACCATTTGCGAAGCAGGGTGGGTTTGTCCGGCTGTAGAGGCTTGAGCACTGGTACTGCTTAAGGTGTTGGCAGAAGATACATTCTGAGTTTGCAGAAGAATAGGGCTGTCAGTACCAATAAGATCTTGCTGTGCTATTATAGTGCTGGTTGTTTCGCTTTTTGTGGTCAGGGTTTGTTGCTCAGCATTTGTTTGCGTAAGGTTTCCATTTGTATTCGTATTATTAGAATTTTGCTGTGTAGGGGCTGAGGTGCTTTGCGCTTTTGTTCTCATTATATCGCCTCTACCAGCATCTTCTATAGTGTCTCCAAAGGGGTTGCTGTTACGCGTCGTTGTCATGATGGTTCCATCTTCGCCACCTTCTATGCTTATATCATTACCTATAATACTATTAGGGATTTTAGTTGTATCCGCGTTGTTAGTTTCTCCTGATGAGTTTGAATTTGGAACGGAAGAAACAGGTAACGCCGTTTTATTGACTGTGTTTATATCACTATTTGTTATTGATGACATGTTGCTGAGCGTAAGCATATCAGGATTTTGTTGTTTGCCCGTGATCGTAACAGTGGTTTGCTCAGGAGTAGGCTGCATTATAGAAAGGTATTGTGCTGCTATTAGCTCTGTAATTGCTTCTTGTTCTTCTGTTGTCAGATTATTGCTTAGATATGTATCAATCTTTTCTTTCAGCTCAGCAAGGTCATCGGAAGTAAGGTCGGAAAAGTTTGCAGGAATTAAAGCTTCAATCTGGCTCATATGTTTGGTCAGAGTTATATGTTCAGTAGCAGGCGTGTCGCTAGTATATTCTTCTATTTGATCTATTTGAGGATCAGAATTTTGTGTCTGAGTTGTGATTTCAGGAGAGGAAGATACTCTACCTTCATTATGTTGTGCTGTGTTGCCTGTTGTGCTGTGTTGCGTTTCACTATTTTGCGTTTCATCACTGGTATTTGTCGTGCTGTTATTTTCTTCATTAGAACTTGAAGTTGCACCGGTTGTTGTATCATTAGTGTTTTCTGTCGTAGCTACATCATTATCGCTATTGGTAGCTTCATCAGCAGAAGAGAGGCTATCATTTGTTTTATCGCTAGAGTTATCGTTGCCGGAATCAGTTTTTATCTCTGTCTCTTTTGAGGAATCGTCACTCTCCTTAAGCGAGTCCATAAAATCAGAAAACTTTGTGTCATTGTCTGAAGAGATATCTTCTGAGTCATGTGAACTTTTAAACGTAACAGAAGAAGTATAATTGTTTAGAGGGGATGTATTAAACCCTGATTGCGATATCAAATTTTCATATGACATTATATATAGCCTGTTTCTTAAATGGTTGTTTGTCCAAATAGCTCATGGTGAGGTAACAGTCCCATGGATATCTGGCATTCATTAGGCTTATACAGTCTCGCTCAAGCCTGATGAAACGATTTTGCGTGATGACTCATTCGGTAAACGGCCATTTTCGCTATAACTTAGAGTGTTATTCTTTTGCGCTGCTCTTACTGCAGCGTTGCGTAAAGTATTTCCCAAACGTTCAGAACAACGTTTCATGCGCTTGAGAGCTTTTAGATTTTGCTGTGTTGTATCGCTGAAATGTGTGTGTATCTCACGCAATCTTTTCTTTAATGTCGGATCGATATTTTCAAGCTCGGTCTTGCGCTCGAGCATTTGCGTCATAAAAGCATAATAGTCTTGCGCGGCTACAAGTTTGCTGTCTTGTAGATTCAGGAATTCTTTTGTGTCCGGCTCTTGTAGTGCATTAATTTCGGCACTGTAAATATTCTTAAGAGTTTTAGCGGCAGCAATTACATCACCTATTGCATGATTTGTATTATTAGACAGCATTTTGGGAGTATATTTATGTTCTTCCATTTTTTGTAATCTCCTTATAACAATTCCTTATGAACGTGTTTATAACTATAGTTTTGCGTTGTTGTGACTTGGGCATAAGCATTATTAGAATTAGACACACGTGCGGACAGTGAACATTGGCCCATTTCCTGCGCAGTAAAAAGCACAGATTGTGTTGTAGCATTGGTGCGGTGCTTAATATCCTCAATCATGTTGTTATTATTCTCGGTAAGATCTTTTAGCTCGGTCTGTATAGCATTAAGATCTGCAATCAAACCGCGATCAGCCATACGAAAAGCGCCAAGGCGCCCCCGGAATTCTTCCGAAGCCTGCGCATAACGCTGACTAAGAGATTCTTTCTCTCTTTGGGCATAGGCAAAGCGTTTGTGATCTAGATTAACCAGGCTCTGAGCTTCTTCATGGGCCAGATAAAGCAAATCCCTAGACATAGCGATTAACATCTCTACAGCTCTGTCAACATTATGCGGCAAAACGTCTTGAACCGTTTTTTTAATGTCCCAGTTTTGTTTGTTATGACCCGTTGAATCTGTGCTCATAAACTCGCTATTCCTTAGTTATATGTTTTTCTGATTAAAGGGCTGTCTGTGCAGCTTGTATCTCAATCAATTTATCCATCACTTGTGATTGAATGCCGGTAATGTCGCGCGCAGCTACAGCTTTACCGTATTCCTCTATCATCAATCCGCGAAAAACTTCTTCGCCTTTACCACCACCAAACATTGTGTCAGTTTCCAGACCTTCAAACATCGGTTTAATCATTTGTGCAATAAATACGGCTTCAAAATCTTGTGCAGCTGCTTTTATGTCATCGCGATTTTGTAAATTTTCCAGATTTAAAGTGTTTTCAACAGCGTTCTCTTTTTGCATTTGCAGCGAGGATAGCGTTGTTTCTGCTGAAAGGGGGGATATAGGCAAGCTGCTGCTATTTGATCCGATCATTGTCATTACATCACCTCGATTTCTGCCTGCAAAGCGCCTGCGGCTTTGATAGCTTGAAGGATTGTAATAACATCACGCGGTTTTACACCTAGCTGGTTCAGCCCCGTAACAAGTTCTTGCAAAGTTACGCCTGTTTCCAACATAGCCAGCTTGACATCTTCATCGGAATTAGCCGAAACATTTGTGCGCGGAACAGTCACAGTTTCACCTTTATCTGCAAAAGGGTTAGCTTGTGACACTTGTGCCGTTTCATTAATTCTTAATGTGAGATTACCCTGCGCAATAGCTACGCTGCTCACACGTACATCCGCTCCCATTACAATTACACCGGAACGTTCGGAAATAATGACGCGGGCAGGTTGGTCCGGTTGAATGGGAAGCTGTTCGACATCTGTAATCAGATCAACAATTGTGCCATCATAATCAGCTGGGCGGCGTAGCACAACACTGGCAGAGTTCTCGGCTTTTGCCAGATTGGAATTTGTAAACCCGTTAATAGCCTGAGCTATACGGCGAGAAGTTGTAAAGTCGGGATTACGTAGGGAAAGGCGAACCTGCTGAAGCTCTTCAAGCTGGAAGTCGATCTCACGCTCAACAATCCCGCCGCTGGGAATGCGTCCTGCTGTAGGGATGTTTTGTACTTCCGAAGCAGCGTCACCTTCAACAGAATAACCTGCGATATTCACTTCGCCTTGTGCTACCGCATAAACTTCGCCATCAGCTGCAATCAAAGGCGTAACAAGTAATGTTCCACCTTGCAATGAACTGGCATCGCCCAGAGCTGATATATTGACATCAATGCGTGAACCTTGATTAGTAAAAGGGGGGAGTGTGGATGTGACCATCACAGCGGCCACATTACCTGTATTTAAATTTTGTCCGCGTACGTTAACTCCAAGACGTTCAAGCATCGCAATTAAGCTTTGCTCGGTAAAAGGCGAGTTATTTAGGCCATCCCCTGTGCCGTTTAAGCCAACGACCAAACCATAACCGATAAGCTGGTTTTCGCGTACGCCTTCAATATCGACAATATCTTTTATACGGGATGTTTTAGCAAAAGCTGACTGGGGAATTGCAAAGCTGCTAACAAGACAAGCTAAAAAGAAGAGAAGGCAAAACCCGGCCACAGAAAGCACTCTTCTAGTGCTTTTCTGCGAGGACCAGATAACATGATATGAATTATTACATATATGCATATTTGCCAAACTCTCTTTTTAAACTCAGATTGTGTGTAAAGTCATGTGTGTGTGTAACTTCTACTTTTACAACTTTTCTTCAGTTTCTTTTTGGAGAAACCTCTTATCCCTACCTGCGAAAGGTGTGCCAACTTCATATATCCCGGTTTTCCAAGGGATAGGGCATAATTATAGGGCAGGGCAAATTTTCCTTTTAGGCAAAAAGAGGGAAGAAAAGCGTTACACATCATATATGCTAGGCAATTCTTACCGAC
>JAGLKS010000319.1 GCA_023140905.1 Alphaproteobacteria bacterium
AGAATTAGGTGACGATTTCTTTGCTGACTTCATCATCAAACCAACCACTAAACAGGAGCACATCAATGAGATCCTGAAATCGAAAGGGTCGAACTATCGTATCGGCAGCGTTGAAGTTGAGGTCGGTATTCCACCCAAGGCAGTTTATACGATTGAAAAAAAGGGCGATGAATAGGGGGAATGTTTTAGCTGTTTTTTATTAAGGAACATACACGGAATAGCCTGGACAATTTGGAAGTGGGACTTTAGTCCCGCATGAGTCAGGCGAGGCTAAAGCCTCACTTCCAAATTAATAGTCGTATTTTTTATTCCGTGCCCGTTTCCAAGTGAAAAGAGTAGCAATTAATTTTTCTTGTCTGGGAACAGTCATGAATAACTTCCGCAACCAACTGTTGCAGGATTCTGTTCATATTCAAGGCGGCGTTTACATGTGCATAGTAAACTATGAAAAGCTTGCACAGCGCAGAAGATGAACAGGAAGGCAAGTCAGTTATATCGCTTGGTCCTTAGTGTAATTTCACCACCAAACTTTGTAAGTCAGCCATGAATTAACCCGGAAATTATTAATAGTCCGATCAATTATGATAATTATCCTTTTGCTTCTTCAGCAATCTTATTAAATGCTTCAACACGTGATTTTCCGGTCGTAACCAGATCAATTCCTATATCTATCAACATCGTGCACAAGCCGGGCGTTTTATAAACCATTAATACCAGGTAGCCGACTATCGGTACGCCTATTAAAACTGCAATAAATCCGTTAAATCCTATGGCAGTCATCAGCTTGGTAACCAAGACCAGGGCATCAAGCGGAACCAAAACCAAAGCGCCAAAATAAACGATCACCATAAACGTGAAGACTACAAAAACAATAAACTGAAGCAGTCTGACTAACGCAACATTAACTTTTTTCATATATTTTCATTATCCTGAAGAAGTAATAAATCTTCCCATCAACAAATTCTTTCATATTACCGGTATCGAGCTTTAACAAAGCGGAAACCACCGAATAACAGCGCATTATACATTAATGGACACCAAAGTTGTTTTACTTTTTCAGTTCATCCTGATCAAAAACTTGCTCACGAAGAAACAAACGGAACAAAATCACTCCGGCTATAAATCCGCCAAGATGGCCCCACCATGCGACATCAGCACTGACAGATGTGGTCGCTTGTTGCAGTTGAATAATTACCCAGAATCCTAAAAAGGCAATGGCGGGCATTTCAAAGAATATCGGAAGAAAAAACAAGGGCACCCAAATAACGATACGGGCAAAAGGATATAGAAAAAAATAAGCGCCCAAAACCCCGGCAATCGCTCCTGATGCCCCAACGACTGGGGCAGTTGCATCCGGATTGGAATAAAATTGTATGTATGTCGCGATCAGACCGCAGAGCAAGTAAAAAATAATGAATCTGCCCCGCCCCATCCGGTCTTCAATATTATCCGCAAAAATCCATAGAAATATCATATTAATAATGATATGTATCCAGCCGCCATGCAAAAACATGCTGGTAAAAAATGACAGGTAATGATCCTGAGGAAACAGGTTATGTATTGCCCATTCCGGGTGCGTATATCGCGCCGCTACCATTCCGTATTGATAAACGAATGAGTGCATCACATTTTCCGGCATAATTTGCATCACTACAAACACAATAATATTTATGCCCATAAGCACCCACGTTACAAGCGGTAGGCTATAACAGGGGATAGTGTCTCTAATAGGGATCATTAGGTCTGAATAAAGTTATTTGGGTAATTTTCTATAATTGATAAATAAATCGGATATTCCAACACAGGCCATACCCACAAAAACGTAATGCGGTATGAATATCAGCAATAAATATGGAGGCATTAAATAAGCAGTACTATAGCCTTTTTTCTTATTGTTGTGGTGTAAAATTGCCAGGCCCTGGAAAAAATACATCACACCAAAAATAATGATCAGATCATACATTAATTGTCTTTGTACAACAGCAAGTATCAGTATTAATAAAGCCACAAAAGTCGACACCCGTCCGGGAATTTGTAACACCTGAAACTCTTTGCCAAAGCCGCCTGGATTATAAA
>JAGLKS010000032.1 GCA_023140905.1 Alphaproteobacteria bacterium
TAATATTTTGCCGTGTTTTGTTTTGCACACACTAGAATCAATTAAAACACCGCACTCAACAATTGCAGATTTACCGGATTTTATACGAAATCGCTGTCATACAATAAAAGAGCGATTTTAGAACGGTTTACATCGTCCATAGTCCAAGAGCGTTACATCTTCGGCATCTTGACCTAGTCGACTGTACTCTTTTCTATGATAAATAGTTTGACATTCTTGCGTAAATCGTTATAAATCCCAATCATTCCCGGGAAAGAGAAGGGCTTTTGTGCTTTTCCGTTGAGTTTTTTAGCTCAAACCTGATTTTTGGTCTACCGGGACAACATTATTTATTCATAAAAAGAGAAGGAAATCTCTCCATGAGTGGAAAAAGAAATCAATCTAAGCATAAGCTAGATCGCCGTATGGGCGCTAATATCTGGGGGCGTCCGAAGTCTCCTTTCAATAAACGTCAAACCGGACCGGGCATGCACGGTGCGCGTCGCGGTAAGCCTACTGACTATGGTACACAGCTTTTTGCAAAACAAAAGTTGAAAGGCTATTACGGGTCTATCGGTGAAAGACAATTCCGTCGTTATTACAAAGAAGCAAAGCGTCTTAAAGGTGATACAGGTCAAAATCTTATTGGGCTTCTTGAGCGTCGTCTTGACGCTGTTGTATATCGCGCATGTTTTGTACCAACTGTTTTTGCTGCCCGCCAGTTTGTGAACCACAAGCATGTGACAGTAAATGGTCAGGTTGTGAATATTCCTTCTTATCAAATTAAAGAAGGTGATGTGATTGAAGTGCGCGAGAAATCTCGTGAAATTCCTATGGTTCTTAGCTCTATCGAAACATCAGAACGTGATGTTCCTGATTATATCGAAGTAGATATTAAGGCTATGAAAACAACATATCTCCGCATCCCAAAACTGGAAGATGTGCCTTACGCTGTTCAAATGGAACCAAATCTGGTGGTGGAATTCTATTCACGTTAGTGAAGGTTAAATAGTTTCGACTGGAAATAAAGATTAGACAAAAGTCGCCTGATGGGCGGCTTTTTTATCCGCGTAATAAGATCGCCTGCGTGAGTTGGCAGAGCTTCATTTATTCATTCATCACGTGTTTTGTTACCTCTTAAGGCTGAGAGAATGCCGTGGAGAGTGCGTAATTCTTGTAGGCTTATGTCGCTGCGGGTGAAAATGTTGCGGATATTAACCATCATAGTTGGCTTCATTTCCGGTGTTCGGAAAAAGCGGCGTGATTCCAGATCACTTTCCAATCGTTCTATAAATCCGTTTATTTCTCCTTGAGGAGCACTTTCGCTGTCATTCATATCAAGAGTAGGGGGGGCTTTACTATCATAGCTATTTGTGTGATCCCGCGCGTGAGCGTGAAGCCTGCGTGGCGTTTGAACGCTTTTGTCATCGAATGATGACAAAATGGTATAATAGCATTTATGCCATTCATATGCGGCGAGTAAAACGCTTTGCGCCAGATTAATGGAAGCAAATTGCGGGTTGGTTGGAAAGCTCATAATAGCCTGACACAAGCTAAGCTCGCCATTGGTTAAGCCTGTGCGTTCTGCGCCGAATATTATCCCTGTTTTTTGATTATCATTAATGCGTGTGCTTATTTCCTGCATCGCGTTGGCTGGGTTATAGACGGGCTTTACCATATCGCGGTGACGCGCTGTGGTTGCAAGTGTAAAGTTAAGGTCGCTTATAGCATCTTGAAGTGTGTCAAATATTTTGACCGGAGACATCAGATCCAGTGCTCCTGAAGCTGTGGCAGTAGCGCGTTCGTTTGGCCATCCGTCACGAGGGGAAACTATGCGCAAATCGGTAAGCTGAAAGTTAAGCATAGCACGGGCTGCCGCGCCGATATTTTCTCCCATTTGTGGTCGGCATAAGATAATGACCGGAGCAGGAGGTATAGGCGTAAACTTCTGGTTGTTATTGTTTTTGTTTGATTCGCGTTTATGTTGCATTGCGGTGTTGTATTTATCCTTCTGTAATATAAGGGTTTTCGCGGTGCAGCTTTACTTTTATGGTAAAAGAGGGTATAAGATTAACCATAAAGGTTAGGCAAGTTGGAAACAAAAATAAAGCAAAGAATAGGGTGTTATTTGTTATGCTAATGAAATCCAGTTTACGTGATGTAATTGAAGCCTCTGGTGGTTCATTTAGTATCATTGAGGAATTCTCTGAGCTATCTCCGCGGCGTAAGGTTTTGCTTTGTGACCATTTGTTCACGGAAGGCCGTCAGGCTTTTTATAATACGATTGAGCTTCTTTGGCCGCAATCTAATGATGATGATGCGCTTGAGCTTGAAAAATTCCTTTATTCCATGAAATACACTTTCTAATACAAATTACTATACCTTTATAGCATAGAGATTAGCACCTGATATTTCATTCAGGGCTGTATTGTAGGCGTTTCTTGACGTTTTCTTCACCGATCAGCAATAAGAGTTGACCTAGTTCGGGACCATGATCCATGCCGGTTAAAGCTTGGCGTAATGGCATAAAGAGTTGCTTACCTTTGCGTCCTGTTTGTTCTTTTACGGCTTTAGTCCATTCTTGCCATGTATTTTCATCCCATGGTGTAGCAGGGAGAAGCTCCATAGCTTGTAGAGCAAAGTTTCTGTCTTCGATAATTGGAGTAACCGGACCTTTGGCGACGCGCCACCATTCTTTAGCGTCTGTCAGGCGTTTAATATTGGGCTGAATAGCGAGCCAGAATTCTCCATCCATTTTGTCTAAACCTAACTCAGCCAAGCGGTCTTTGACCTCTGTAAAACTTAGATTATGCAGGATTTTTGTGTTCAGGCGATATAATTCATCCAGATCAAATTTGGGTGTTGCACGTGAAAATTTGCTCAAATCAAAGCTTTTCACAACATCTTCGATATTTGCGAATGGTTCAATTGGGTCGGAGGAGCCTAGACGTGCCATGAGGCTAACAACAGCCATCGGGTCTAGTCCTTCTTTGCGTAAGTCTCTTAGGCTCAGAGATCCGTGGCGTTTGGAGAGTTTGCTACCTTCTTTATCAGATAGAAGCGGTAAGTGTGCAAATGTTGGGATTTGGGCACCAAAAGCTTTGAACATCTGTATGTGGCAAGCTGTGTTAGAAACATGGTCTTCACCGCGGATAATATGGGTCATACCGTATTCTATGTCATCAATAACCGAGCATAGATGATATAGTGGTGTACCGTCTTCCCTAATCAAAACGGGGTCGGATAGGTCTGATCCTCTGAACTTCACGGGACCGCGAACAAGGTCATTCCATTCGATTGGTTCATGTTCCAGTTTAAACCGCCAATGAGGCTTGCTTCCTTGAGCATCGAAGGATGCTTTTTGCTCATCTGTCAAGCTCAGTGCTTCGCGGTCATAAATAGGAGGAAGCTTGCGCGACAGAAGGCTTTTGCGCTTGAGGTCCAGCTCTTCCGGTGTTTCATAGCATGGGTAGAGTCGGCCTTGTTCTTTGAGCCATTCAATCTTTTCGTTGTAGATATCCATACGGTCTTTTTGGCGGGTTTTCTCATCCCAATCCATCCCAATCCATGTCAGGCCTTCTTCAATGGCTATTTCGTATTCTTGCTTGGAGCGTTCCTGATCTGTGTCGTCAATCCGCAAAAGGAAGCGGCCATTATTTGCACGGGTGAACAGCCATGTAATAAGGGCTGTGCGGGCGTTTCCAATATGCATCATTCCAGTTGGAGAGGGGGCGAATCTGACTTTTACTTCATTATTCATCTTATCTTCTACTTTTTGTTTTATTTCAGCGGCAACCGCAAGCTTCTTTAAATAGCCGGAAAACTAGGATTTTTCAATCTTATTTACAAAATGATTTGTAAGTGGATAGCGACGGTCGCGGCCAAAGCCTCTGAAAGAGATGCGTGTACCGGGTGCTGCTTGAAAACGCTTATATTCAGTGTTCTTAAGCAGGCGCGCGATTTTCTCTATATCTTGTGGGTGTTGCAGGCATTTGTCGCGTATATCCAATAGATCTTGTGGTGCTGAAATCCAGTCTACATTATCATAGTCTATGAGTAAGCGCAGGATATCATCCAGCAAATCGTAAGGTGGAAGCGAGTCTTCATCCTTTTGATTGGCGCGAAGCTCCGCGGTCGGGGCTTTAGTCAAGATATTATCAGGAATGACCTGACTTTGAGTATTGCGCCATTCTGCCAGCTTGTAGACATCAGTCTTATAGACATCTTTTAGGGCATTAAATCCACCATTCATATCACCATAAAGCGTACAATAACCTACAGCAACTTCGCTTTTATTACCCGTGGTCAGGAGGAGGGCACCTGCCATATTAGACAAAGCCATAAGGATTGTTCCACGAATTCGGCTTTGTGTATTCTCATGCGCTACGCCTGAAAGCCCCGGAATTGTTTGCTTAAAGGCTTCCACAGCATTAAAAATAGGAATTGTTTCACATGAAACATTGAGAAGTTTTATGCACTTTTGTGCATCTTTTATGCTTTCGTCTGAAGTGAATTCTGATGGGAGCATCACACAACGTACATGCTCAGACCCAAAAGCATCCACAGCAATAGCGAGTGTTAGAGCGCTGTCAATTCCACCGGATAATCCTAGTATAGCGTCTTTGAAGCCGTTCTTATAAGCATAATCCCGAACACCGGTTACAAGGGCTTTATACAGAAGTTCTGTAGGATTCAAAGCTTGTGCGCTGGTTTTGTTATCAGCAATGGTTAGTTTTGGTAAAGCCCCCTCCTCTCCTGATACTGAGCGAAGTATTATGGAAAAAACATCTTCCTCAAAAGCAGGGGCGTTATAAATCTCTGAGAAATCTTTCTTTATAACAAATGAGCGTCCGTCAAAAACAAGTTCGTCTTGCCCTCCTACCATGTTGAGATATACAAGATCCAGACCTGTTTCTTCGATAGCTTTATTCGTCACCTCTTTACGTTCGTTCTCTTGATAAACGTGAAACGGGCTGCCGTTAACAGCAATCAAAATTTGCGCGCCATTGTTTTTTAGATAGCGTGGAACTTCAGCATACCAAACATCTTCACAGATCATAATGCCCAAAGCATAGCCACGGAATATATATGGTTCTGGTAAAGGCCCTGAGGCAAAAGTGCGCGGTTCGTCAAAAACATGGTTATTAGGCAGCATATGCTTGTAGAAGATATGACGAATTTCCCCTTTTTCGATGAGTATAGCTGCATTATAGAGTCTGCCGTTTTCTTTCCAGATAGTCGGGATAAGTGCCGCGCTTTGGAAGAGTTGGCTTGTTGCACATATTTCCTCGACTTTGTTTCTAACAGCGTCAGAAAAGGATGCATTCAAAACAAGGTCTTCAGGGGGATAGCCGCATAAAAACAGCTCTGGAAAGATGATTAAATCACAGTCTTGATCATGCTCTTTCCAAAGCTCAAGCATGTGCTGTGCATTACCGGCGATTTCTCCAACAGTCGGATTAAGCTGGGCACATGTGATTTTGATTGTCTTAGTGTCTAAATCCATTGTTCTGTTTCGCGTTTATTGCGCGGCTCTATAATCTGCGTCTTCTCTATCATTACAGCGTGGGCAAATATCCCTTAGCTCATCAGAGATCAAGAAAGCCAGTTCCAGAGCCTGATTAGCATTAAGGCGCGGATCACAATGTGTGTGATAACGGCTGGACAGATCTTCATCACCAATAGCATGAGCACCGCCGACGCATTCTGTTACATCTTGCCCTGTCATTTCAATGTGTATACCGCCGGGATGTGTGCCTTCTGTTTTATGGACAGCGAAGAAATTTTTAACCTCGGCAAGTATATTGTCAAATGGGCGTGTTTTAAAACCGGAATGTGACTTGATTGTATTTCCATGCATTGGATCACAAGACCAAACAACGCTTCGGCCTTCGTTTTTAACAGCGCGAACAAGCGGAGTCAGTTTCTCTTCAACATGGTCATATCCCATGCGTGCGATTAATGTTAGCCGCCCCGGAATATTATCAGGGTTTAAAACATCAATAAGACGTAACAGCTCATCAGTGCTTAAAGCAGGCGAGCATTTAAGGCCTATCGGGTTTTTGATACCGCGTACAAATTCTACTTGTGCATTTTCCAGTTGATGAGTACGCGCTCCTATCCAGACAAGATGGGCGGATGTGTCATAGTAATCGTCAGTCAAACTGTCTGTACGGGTTAAGGCTTCTTCATAAGGCAATAACAGCGCTTCATGTGATGTGTAGAAGTCTGTTTGTTTAAGAGTAGGGACGGTTTCTGATGTGATGCCGCAAGCTTTCATAAAGCATAGAGCATTGTTGATCTGGTTAGATAAGGTTTGATAACGTTCACCTAATGGGCTATTAGCAACAAAGTCGAGGTTCCACTGATGCACACGGTTTAGATCAGCGTATCCGCCGCTGGCAAAAGCACGCAGCAGGTTCAAAGTTGCAGAAGACTGATGATATGCATCAATCATGCGCTGTGGGTTTGGTTCACGGGATTCTGATGTAAATTCGAGGGAATTAACAATATCTCCACGATAGCTAGGAAGAGTTATGTCGCCTTGCGTTTCATTATCACTTGAACGGGGTTTGGCAAATTGTCCGGCCATGCGGCCTAGCTTAACAATAGGCATGGAACCGGAATAAGTCATAACTACAGCCATTTGCAAAAGAGCGCGAAATGTATCACGGATTTTATTAGCATTAAATTCTGCAAAGCTTTCGGCACAATCCCCGCCTTGTAACAAAAAGGCATTGCCTTCGGCCACATCTCCCAGACGTGCTTGTAAGTTACGGGCTTCGCCTGCAAAAACAAGCGGGGGCAATTTTTGGAGCTGATTTTCAGTGTTTTCCAAAGCAGCAATATCTTTATAATTGGGCAATTGTTTTGCAGGTTTTGTTCTCCAGCTATCAGGACTCCATTGAGTTGTTGTCATTTTATTTTCCACTTATTAAGCTTTTGTTTAATTTGATCGTGTATGAACATCGGTTATGCCTTAAATTATGATGATAATCAAATATTTTGTCATTTTGTAAATGTGCTTGTCAGAGATAAGGATTCGTCTTTATTATTATTTTAGATTATTATTTTAGCTGGACGGTGTATGTATAAAGTGTATAAACATACAACTGTGGGAAGGTGGAGTTATAATTTATGAAAGCTAATAATTGTATTGTGCACTGTGATGTTGATAGAAAAAGATAATATATTTCAGATAATTTCTTCGGAGATTGAAGATGTGAATGTGAACAATGTCCTGAGTTCCAGAGAAGAACTGAGGGCTGGTTTACGTGTTGCGGAGGAAAACTTCGAGCAGAATTATACTTTGGCGAAAGCCCGGTTGGAATTCGTATTTTGTGAAGACTTTAATACAGAAGAATCAACGCAGGCTACTTATATGCTCATGCAGGAGTGGCATGCTGGTGAGTCTTTGTTTAGTACAATGTCTATGGTGCTTGTTGCCTTGGAGAGGTTCGGTTTTGTCGGAGAAAAAACTAATGATAGTGATGATGATAAAGAACAAATACAAAGCTTGATACATGCTATTCTTGTGGCAAGCATTTTAGCAGAAATACCAAATAATCTGCCCTATCATAATAATCTGCATTTTCGTAAAGTTCTCCTACATGTCATGCGCATGGTTGCAGTGCATAATTACAAAATTTATAAAGATACGTCCCGCCACCTAAGCAAGATCGATATTGCAAAGCTGATTATCGGCGCTTGTATCCACGATATCGGGCATGAAGGTGAGGGGAATTTTATCGATCATAAATATCATTTAGCAATGATCGAACAACGCTCTTATGACTATGCTTATCCTTATCTAAAACATGCAGGACTTGATGATGACATTCTGAATGATATCAGAGTTATGTTGATTGTAACGGATGTCTCTCCGGTTGGTGACCCGATCAGTCCGGTTAATCAGTTGCGCTCGGTATATGAATATCATTTTGGTATGGACGCTGATTCACATGAGGATGTTTATTTATCCAGTGAGCTTACAGTACTAAAAGAAGATAGTCATTTATGCTTTTTATGTGTGATGTTGCAAGAAGCTGATATTATGAACTCAGCGGGAGTTGATTACGATATCACGCGTTTTGAGTCCGTTGCTATTAGTAAAGAAATTGGGCTTTCTCACTCTTTGCCGGAAGATACGTTGCTGTTCCTGATTACAATATGTAAGGGTAAATTATTGTCTGATGCTGCGCGGTATTTGGCTGCGGATAATTTGGACCATATTATAAAACGCGTTATGAAAGATTTCCGTAGCGGTAATAATTCTTATTTGTAGATACCTTATGTTTTTTCCTCAAAAAACATCTGTTTAATGATGTTTCTTTTTTCCAGAGGAAACCCAAGCAACTGGTTCAGGTTATTTTTAGCTACATGGTTATCAGGCCATAGCGCGAGAGCTTTTTCATATTGTTCCATCGCATTTTCTAGATTTCCTTCATATCGGTAGACGATTCCAAGATTAGTGTAGCTTACGGAAAGCCGACGTCCGGTTTCAATTTTTGAAGCCACTATATCATCAATACGTTTTTCAATAATCTTTTCTAAATCAAGATTATCAAAAGCAGGATCATTCTCAGAGAAAAACGGCAAGATCATATTGTAAACATCTTCGCGTTCCATGGACTCTATTTTTTCAAGCCAGTTTGTATAAACATCTATACTACTTTTGAGGTATTGTTTTGCCTGCGTAAAATTGTCTATGTGAGGCTCTTTTTGATTTATAATATCTGTTTCTACTTTGATAAGAAAAACAGATCCTCGATTATTAAGAACAACTCCAATCTCATATGAATCAGCATACCCGGAAGTATTCCTATAGATATCCTCCACCTGATCCAGCACCAACAATGCCAGATCGGTTTCATTTTCACTCATGAGATTATTATATTTCACCATTATTTTCCGTGCTTCAATGATTCTCGGATCCTCCGCACGGTTTAATTCACGGTAATAAACCCATCCAGAAGCTACAATAACTCCTGAAATTAGAAACAAGATCAATAAAAGTGTTTTTAATTTTCTTGAAATAAAGTTCATTTTCATCACCAAAAAATAAAGAGAAGCGCTCTATTAAAGGCGCTTCCCAAATCTTTAGCCTTCTTTTACACCATGAACCTTCACAGCAAGAAACTTCTTAATCTCAAGCGGTGGTGCCGGTGTCATAAGAGACACTGTTATATTTGCAATAATTGCAAGCGGTGCAGCAATCCATGCATAAGACCACGGGTTAATATAGTATCCTACAAACTCGTTATAGGGGAGTGTAACCCCGAATTTGCCTGCAATAAAATATGCAATAGCTACAAGTGAAATACTAACTCCTACAGTAAGCCCTGCAATCGCACCCTGCTTATTGGATCCACTCCACCAGATACCCAGCAAAAAGAGCGGAAAGAGCGTACATCCTGCAAGTGAGAAGGCAACAGCAACAAGCTGAGCAATAAGCGCTAGCTTAAAGGCGGCAACAATACCAACGCCCACAGCCATAACGACTGTTGCAATCCTTGCCATTTTCATCTGTGTTTCATTGGATGCTTGCGGATTTAAGACCTTGTAATATAGATCATGTGAAAATCCAGATGCACCGGCAACGAGAAGCCCTGAGACAGTTGAAAATGCTGCAGAGACAGCTCCCGCTGCCAAAAAGCCTACAACCAGCGGATGGATACTCCCCAACTGTGCCGTATAAACAACAATGGCATCCTTTGAAAGTGCCCCTACTTCCGGATTGGAGGATAGAATTTTACCGAATGCAGAATAGAGCGGTGATACCCAGTAAAGGATACAGATAAAGAATAGCCCCCATACAACAGACCATCTAGCATCGCTTGTCTTCGGTACAACATAAAACTTCTGGATCACATGAGGCAAACCAGCTGTTCCGACCATCAATGAGAAACATACGGCCATCCATTGGAAAAAGTCCTTGCCCGTTGAAGGATCCCACGGCATAGCAAATTCAGGGCTTGGCAAAATAGCATAAGCATGTCCAAAGGAATTAACAAAATCACTGCTCGGAACACCTGCTACAATATCAGAAACAACCTGTCCATAGCCTATTGGAGGTATCAACCAGAAATAATCAAACTTCCAGGTTAAAAGAAATGCCGGAATTAAAAAGGAAACAATAATGATGACATATTGAATCTGTTGGTTTTTGGTAACACCAAGCATACCGGATATAAGAGTGTAAAAGAGGACAACCGAAGATCCGATAATCACTGCCCAAACGTAAGGGACACCAAGAATCCACTGAAACATGATACCGATTCCACCAAACTGGCCAACACAATAGCAAAATGAAATCAGAATACCTATTATGGCCGTTGTCGCTCTGAGGCCTGTTGAGTAATAACGGTCACCAATAAAGTCCGGAGCAGTAT
>JAGLKS010000320.1 GCA_023140905.1 Alphaproteobacteria bacterium
AAGCCCGTCTTTAAATTCTTTTTCATAACCATCAGTCATTGGCACGTTTCCTGCATTAATATATTATTGATGAGTAGATATTGATGTGTTTAATACTAGGATAAATAACCATGACAATACAAGATATAGGTCTTTTTCAAGCATTCGGCGCAAAGATGGATTATCTCAATCAGCGTCAAAGTGTAATTGCTCAGAATATAGCCAATGCGGATACACCGGGTTATCGTCCGCAGGATCTGAGCGAAGTTGATTTTTCTTCCATGCTTGGTGCTAGTATCCGTGGTGCAGGTGCACAAAAATCCAGTGTAACCCTTTTTGCAACCGATGAGCAGCATTTATCCATGGCAGGACAAAACGTCAATGTCAAAACTCGTAATCAGAGAGAAACATACGAAGTTGCACCAGCCGGTAATGCTGTTGTGATTGAAGAGCAACTTATCAAAGCATCACAAAATGTTATGGATTATAATTTGATGCTTAATGTGTATCAAAAACAAGTTGGCTTAATTCGTACAGCCATAGGAACACAATAAGGGAAAGGGTAAATTAATGTCGGATATTATGAATGCAATGATTGTTTCTGCAAATGGGATGCGCGCACAGGGAACGCGTATTCGTGTGATTTCTGAAAACGTTGCCAACGCTGATACAACAGGCCTTGCGCCGGGGGAAGACCCTTATACACGTCAAACAATCAGCTTTAAAAATGAATTAGACAGAGAACTGGGCCTGTCATTGGTAAACGTTGACAAGATTGGTACAGACACATCAACACCTTATACTTTAGAATATAAACCGGATCATCCGGCAGCGGATGAAAGCGGTTATGTGAAAATGCCTAATGTAAACAGCATGGTAGAGCTTATGGATATTCGCGAGGCACAACGCTCATATGAGGCAAATTTAGGGATTATGGATCAATCCCGCACAATGATTTCCCGTACAATAGATTTGCTTCGGACATAGAGACGCGCTAGAATGAAGGTGGTAGAAAAGGACGTATGTAATGGGAATAGATGGTGTAAATCCAAATGCAGCAATAGGCGCGTATTTAAATTCGCAGCGCATTGTCGGTGGTGAAGGTGATGCTACCATCCAAAGTGCTGTAAGTGGTAGTATGGGCATAGGACAAGTGTCTGAAAGCTCTGGTGTGAATGCTTCGTCTTTTTCTGACCTTCTCGAAGGAAATATCGAACGATCTGTTGATACAATGAAGCGCAGTGAAGAAATGGCTGCTAAAGCTGTAACCGGTGATGCCAATCTCATTGATGTTATTCAAGCTGTGACTGATGCTGAATTAACACTGCAAACAGTCGTGGCTGTGCGTGACAAGATGATTTCCGCCTATCAGGAAATTATGCGTATGCAGATATAGGGTCACAAGACCTTAGGGTCAAAAGATGATAAATCCAAAAGCTTCTAGGCACATGACGCACTACTTCGATCTAAAAAACATTTCCCACTATTCTGGATAAAGAATGTAGACAGGATAATTCCCTGTTTCAACGACTCGCATCTCTTGATAAGCTGTGATTTATGAATGAGACTGAGATTATAGATGTAACCCGTCAGGCTCTTTTGCTGACCGTACAAATCAGTTTACCGATACTTATTATCGGATTGCTGGTTGGGGTGAGTATTGCTTTGGTGCAGGCTTTAACTCAAGTTCAGGAAATTACGTTGGTTTTTGTGCCCAAGATTGTGGCGATTTTCCTGTCCCTGTTTTTCTTTCTGCCGTGGATGGGAAATATATTGGTGGTTTTTATGCAAACATTAGCCGAACGTATTATAGCTGGTGGATAATAGGTCCTGACCCTAAGGTTAATTATCATGCAAAGTGCACTCGAAGAGTTTCTGGCCGGTGGTGTTTTAGCCTTTATGCTGACCTTTATGCGTATTGGTACAGCGGCCATGGTTATGCCCGGCATCGGAGATTCATTTGTTAAT
>JAGLKS010000321.1 GCA_023140905.1 Alphaproteobacteria bacterium
ATTTCCTTAACTTATGTATCGTCTGTAACTTTAAGCTATCATTAGCTCTGCACATTCCGGTGTTTCTTTGCTATCTATTTTTATACCTAAGTGCTTTTCCATGGCACTTTTTAGAGCCTCCGCAGCATCACTCACAGCTCTTTCATGAGGACCGGCAATTTCCTTCATATGTTCATGCAATATATATCCATCCAATCCAGGATAATCAGATTCACCTTCAAAACAACCTCCGAATGCACAACGTATAGCCCTAGCCATGTCGTAGAGATCCTTTCTCCCTGACCCGTGATTACCACTCCCCTTTAAAGCCAAAAATACAAGTGTTTTTACATTCTCCTGTATAATTGGATTTTTCATTTTACTGGCTTCATATATAACGTACTGAAGTTCTCTTTTATGTTGGGGCGAAAGCCTCCAATCAATATCCCCGCCCATAAAAGCTTTTGCAGAAATTTCCTGAAATGTGAGATTTTCTCCAGATTTACTCATTATTTTAATTTCCTTAACTTATGTATCGTCTGTAACTTTAGACGGTTGGCTATAGCCCTAGCTCTGCAGATTTTGGTGCCGCAACTTTTGTGGAGGCATTATTAGTATTACAAGCTTCTATGTCATCTATTAAAAACTGCACAGCACCTCTTATCTTTTCATTATGAAAATGGTTAAAATTCTTCAATCCGCTAAAATCGCCGTTGAGTGCACTAAGCATAGATGTAGGCAATTCTTTGAGAAGCTTTGTCTGTGGCACGTATTTACTTCCCCCTACTAAAGACAAATGTATGAGTTTATTTACACTATCCAGTACCTTCTCATCTCCTTTTTTATGGGCGGCATCTAAAACAGGTTTAAAAACTTCCAGTTCTTTGGGCAAAGTTTTCGAATCATCGCCAGATTCATAGTTTGTCAAAGCTTTTTCTATACCCTGTTTGCCCTCTTCGAATTTTCTTCTTAATCTTTTTCCTTTGGGGTTACTCATTTTTTATTTTCCTTAATTTACACGCTATTTTTATGCGCTGTTTTTCTAACCACTATCACCATAGTGTTAATTGATTAACACTATTTTCGCTTTATGTCCCGTTTGTCACTTTAGGCTATCCGTGTATAAATCCTTGTCCTGTATGTACTGATTTTTGTACTGGTTCTAGTTCTTCTATGGCGTTTCTTAGAGCCTTCGCAGCATCACTCATAGCAGTATCATAAGAACCAAGGGGAACTAACTTTATATATTTTTCATGCAATAAATTGTAATCGCGGAGTTCTAATGCACTAAATATAGCCACATGCATATCTTTTGCTTGCTTATCATCTGCCAGTAGCGTGTATTCACCGCCACCCTTTAAAGCCAAATATATAAGTTCTTTTGTGCTATTTATTATCTTTGGGTTTTTTGTTTTACTTGCCTGCCCTAAAACAAGATCAAGGTTATTTTGAGCAAGGGTCATAATATTATTAGGAATGACCCCTTCCAGAAACTTATCTATAAACTCACGTCTATCTTCTCTACAATTTTCTACGGCCTTCAGTAGACTCTTCGCAGCATCACTCATAGCAGTATCATGAGAATCACGCGGTTTTTGATCTATATATTTTTTCAATCCACTATCATCGCCGTTTAATGCCTTATATATAGAATCAGCTATTGGTTTGTCCAGTGGCCCCTGTGCAGTTAGTTTTATGATTTCTTCTGCTCTCTTTATTAGATTCGTATCTCCTATTTTACGGATTTCGGATGAAACATTGATAGTGCCTTCAGGAAAAGCACACCTCAGAGAAGGCTCGCCATTGAAACTGATCGTTTTATCTTTGTTATTCGGATCGAGATTATTATCCATTTTTTGATTTCCTTAACTTACGCGCTATTTTTATGCGCTGTTTTTCTAACCACTATCACCGTATCACTGACTAAGTATATTATAGAAAATGTGTCGTAATATCAAGTTTTCTATAAGTTTATTTTATAGTTTGCACCATATAACAGTCTAACATAGGAAACACAGTGACACATCTCAAATTAAACGCTGTTTGTTTTATGGTAGTTTAATTGACCAGCTAAGCTCTGATTCACCAAGCCCCAAGGGCATTGGAATAACATCGCCTTCAAGCGTATGGAGCACTTCTACAGGGCTTGGTTCTTTGACAAGAGTGAATGTTTCCGCAGGCTGATCCAGCCCATAAAAACGCGCACCATTATCACATAAGAACGCTTTAAACACAGCCTGTCCGGCTTCACTAGCCATATCCACGCCCGCCATCTCAAAGCCATGCGCGTAAAGCTGTGGAGCAATTCCGCCTGTATAACAACCTCCTGCACAGCCCGTATCATTGACTTTGACTATATGGGGGGCACTATCCGTTCCGGCAAAAAACTTGGTATTAGCCGGGTCTGTTACAGCTTCACGCAAAGCCTCCCTGTCTTCTTCAAATTTAACAACAGGCAAGCAGAATAGATGATATTTAAGACCTTGAATAACATTACCAATTGTATGGAGCAAATGCTGTGGCGTGACCGTAGCGGCAATATTCTCACCGCTTTCTTTAACAAAATCCACAGCTTTCTTGGTTGTTGCATGTTCACACACAATTTTCAAGTTCGGGAAAGCATCGCGGATACGCGGCATACGCTGCTCATAAAACAAACTTTCCGCGTTTTTGTGACGATCAAAATAAGTCTCTGGAGGCAATGCATGTTCTTCCCCATGCACACACAAAACCAGTCCAACTTCTTCCATAGCCTCAAACACGCCGTTATCTACGTATTCCATGATCGGAA
>JAGLKS010000322.1 GCA_023140905.1 Alphaproteobacteria bacterium
TGATGATGAGCCATTTTATGCTGATAAAAAGTTTTTGTATCTTCGTGGAAGAGATGTTCCCTTTGATATAAAAAACGCTCTTAGTGAGTCAGATAAAGAGACAGAGCACAGTGTAAGTGTTGAAGAGATTATATGTTACGAGGCTAAGGCTATTGAACGCTTTTCTCCTAATATTGCCGAATCACTTCTTCCCGGCGAAGTCGGATTAATTACATTCTTCTCAAAACGTACAGCAGAGATTTTTGCACGTTTATGGGCAATAGAATCTGAAAAAGAAGGAGAGTACAAAACACAAATAGAAGGTGTTAAGGCTCTGTGTATCAGTCAGGATGTTGTTGATTGTGTGGAAAACGTTTTTGATAAAGGAGCGTGTACCGTGGCAAAAAAGCCAAATATGGCAGGCATGATTAATCAGATTGAGAAGGATTGGACCTAACATAGTGTTTTCATTTAAGAATAGTACTATAAAACGGCGTTTCTTTTCGAGTTTTGAACAGAAGTGAAAAAGTTTTATGACTGAGCACTGGTCTAGGATGTGGTGTATGTGCTAATAAGTCTTATCACAACCAAAGAAAAGGACTTTAGAGACGATGAGCAAATCGGCAAAGCAACCGATAGAAAATGCGGTTGAGATTATTGAGAAATTTGGCGGGATACGCCCGATGGCATCCAAAACAGGTGTGGCTGTGACCACAATACAAGGATGGAAAAAACGTGGTGTAATCCCTGCTGCGCGCAAAGAGGCGATTCTAAAAACCGCAGAAGAGCACGAAGTTGATTTATCTGAATTGATTGAAGGCGCTCCACCTCTTAGTACAGTATTAGAAGTGCAGTCTGAGGATTATACTGTGGAGAATAATGTTTCTGTGTCGGCTGAGATTGAAGAAGAAACCGCGGATGCAGATGAGGCACAGCCAAAAGAGCCGGGCGAGGATAAAGATCAGAAAAATGACGATGATTCTGATGACAGTGATGATGAAACAGAAGCTGCTAAAACTTCCGATGAATCCGATGAAGAAGAACAAGATGATTTGGAAATTCCAGCATCGCTTAAGCGTACAGTAGAAGCAGAAAGTGGGCGTAAGGTAAAAGAGGAGGTTTTTCTTAGTGCGGGTACAAGGCGTGCTCAGCGTCACAATGTTGGTGCAGCTGGTGACAATTATACAGAGTTGAGGCTTGAGACTAAGAAAAGTGGCGTTGCACGCAGTGTCATTATTACTATGGTGATTATCCTTGTGATATTTGCAGCGTTGGCCGGGCTTCTTATTATGCCTAAATACAAAAACTTTGAACATCGCGATGCACGTATCGAAGAGCTGGAAAGTAAATTATCAGCGCTTAAAAAGGAGCAATCCAGTTTTAAAGGTCTTATTCCGGGAAACTGGTCGGAAGAACTTGAGCAACTTAAACGTCAGGCTGCGCAGGTTAAACAAGGGGTAAATAATACGGTAAATGGTGTGAAATCTTTATCGCATGATTTAGCTTCTGATCAGGGAATTAATAGCCGTGTGCAGCAATTACAGACTTATGTATCGGAAATTTCCGGCGAGCATGGTGTATATGCACTTAAAAGCCGGTTTAATCAGATGCGTCAGGATTTTATGGGTGAGAAAGTTCTGGATAGTACTGTGCAGGCATTACTTCCCTTGGTTCAACAAGCACGAGAGGGCGACGGCGGGAATCTTGATATGCTTATTGCTCAGGCCAGAACAAAGAACAAAGCTTTGCAAAGTAGCTTTGGGAATGTACCGCAAAGTGAATTAAAAGCTGTGGCGATGCTTCTGGCGATGACACAAGTTCGGTCTTCGCTTAATCGTTCTAATGATGCGTTTGATAGTGATTTGCAGTTATTAATGAATATGGTTGGGGAGGACAATCTCCAGCTTAAGGCTGCTATTGAAAAATTAGCGCCATATGCACAAGATGGCGTGTTAACGCCTTCAGGAGTAAAAAAAGAATTTCAGACAGTTGCCGGAGATGCTGTGGCAGCGTCATTGCGCGGAGAGGATGTCTCCGTTTCAGAAAAGCTTTCTGCAAAATTTAATGAACTTTTAAAAGTTGAAAAAGATGGCGAGCTTCTTACAGGGACACAAACACAATCGACACTTAATAAAGCGGAAAACATGGTCGAAGATAATCGTTTCGAAGACGCTATTGCGTTGTTAAAAAAGAATTTGCGGGCCAAAGAACTTAAACCGTTGCGACCATGGATAAAACGTGTGGAAGGGCTGCTTGCTTCTAGAAAAGTAAGTAACATGCTCGAAGAAGCGATTGAATTGAATTTTGGACCGGGATTGCTGGGTGGACAGGTTCTTGAAAACAGTAAATTTTAATTTTAAAATTTATGAGGGGATCGGGAGAAGATCTCGTATATTTTGCATATATAATTTATAGATCCTGACCCTAAGTGAATATGTTTTGCGTGGGGGTGATGCAAAAGGAGATAAATAAAAATGATAAGAACAATATGGGCTTTGGCCAAAATAGCTATTGTTCTCGCAGCTGTCGTTTGGATTGCAGAACATCCGGGCAAGATCCGGGTTGACTGGCTGAACTATAATCTGGAATTTCATATAGGTTTTTTCTTTGTTGTTTTCTTTCTCGCTTTGGCGCTGGGTATTTTTATATTCAGCATTATCAAAACTGTTGTTGATATGCCAAAAACGCTTACACGCTATAATGAAACGACCACCAAGGATAAAGCGGTTAAAGCACTGAGCATTGGTTTAAGCGCGGTTGCTGCCGGGGACGCAAAAGAAGTTGTGCGGCAAGCTTCAAAAGTAAAAAACTTTCTAAGCGAAACAAATCCTCTTTCTCTTTTTCTTGAAGCACAAGCTGCACGTCTCAATGGCGATGAAGAACAAGCTTCGCACGCTTATCTTGCGCTGATGAAAGATAAAGATGCCGGGTTTATGGGCATAAGAGGATTATTACAAGGGGC
>JAGLKS010000323.1 GCA_023140905.1 Alphaproteobacteria bacterium
ACAGTTCTTCCTTTATGGATGCTATAGCGGAAATGTCCTCTGATGAACACCTAAATGCCTTGTCATTTGACAATATTATAGCATCAGGCAATGGAGGTGGAACCGCCATACAAGATTCTCAAACAAATTCTTATGGCGGCAATTGGAACAATGCGGGCAATGACAACTATTCCAGCTGTCCTAAGACAAAGCCAGATGATCGATCTTCATTTAAAGCATATCCAAATGGCCGGACTTCTGGCGGTACATATCGACATTGCGCTTATTTCGGGAATGGTTATCTTAAGCTTGAAGATCCATATGTTAATGGAAAAAGAGAGGGCATCCAAACTATTTATACTTGGAGTAATAAGCAGAATTTTTCTTATGTTAGTCAGAGAACAAATTACTCCAATGGCAAGCATAACGGGTTGCAAGATATTTATGCATTATCGAATAATGGGGCTGTTTATCGTACGAAATTTACAACTTATTCAGACGGAATGAAACATGGGGATAGCGCACAGTGGTACGAGAATGGGCAGACAATGAAAGAAACTAATTTCTTTGAAGGAAGAGCAACTCTTCAATATAATTATAAAAAAGATGGTTCATTTAATTATTGCACAAAATGGGATAACGATCGTACGATTAGAGATTGCAAAACTGGGAAAATCCGCCGCTTCTAATGCAGAAATGCCGGCTAGTGGAGATCGTATATAACCAGATAAAAATATCTAGAAGTGTTATAACTTATCCATATAACTCTGAATCATCTTCATAATATCAGAAAATTCAGGTTGCTCCTTGTAATAAAGTGCATATGTTTCCTGATAGGCTCGTTCGTATTCCTGATACATGGCAGTATTACTCAGCAAGAACGCTTCATTCTCTGCAATAACTAGATTATCACCTGACCGGAAACGTTTTTTCTTATGTATCAGATATTCTGGTATACTAATAAAATGATCCTGCCCGACAATACGGATCAGTTCAGAAAAATCAGAATGATTGTGTAAAAAATTATACGGCATGGCTTAATGTATCGTTTTTTAGTATTTCGGCAAAGAACTTTCTTGTCCCTACATTGCCGTAATTACCAACGGTTTTCACCAAGACGTTTCTGGACATAGAACGAGCCTTTGTTTTCACCCGTTCCAGAACATTCTCAGCATTTTCGGCTAACCATTCCAGATTATTAACCAAATCAACCAGTAAGAATTCTTCGCTCAAAGATTTCGGGACATGTGGTTTCATCCGAAAATCAAAGACACGTCCGCCTAATTCATAGCGACCATGGCGCTTGTGATTGTAAACAACGGTTTCATTATAAAGCTGTGTTGTGCCAACTCCAAGCACATTATATGCATTGAGAGAAGTTAGCAAAAAACGATTATCCTTCAAGAATGCTGTAACCAGAGCTTTATCATCTGCCGGAGCATTCCCAAAAGCCGTTTTTTTTGGATAGTAATATACCCCGCCAGAAAGCTTGACCAGCGTTCCATCTTCCTGCAATTGTTTGAGGTGACGGTCTACAGCATTAGACCATAATTTTAAATCGCTGCGTCGATATACACTTCCGCGCCGCAAATGTTTTTTAAATTCGTTTAACTTAGACATGAACTATTCCTTTCCATTTATCATAGCAAAAACACTTTCATATTGCAAGTATTTTCATTTAAAATCCATGCAATTTAGCTATACTGCGAATGTTTTTAACCATCAAAACCCTGACCATGAATACAATGCCCTAAATTTTGATATAGAGATGTAAAAACCCTGCGCCAAAATATTTCGGCGCAGAGCTTAATTTTTACGAACAGTGATAGACAAGGTTTTCACCTGATATTATGATTTTGCTATACCACAGGACGTTGAGCAAAAGAGGAATGCCCTTTGGTCATGGGGTTGTTAGGGGTAGCAGGAACGCTCCCTTGACTG
>JAGLKS010000324.1 GCA_023140905.1 Alphaproteobacteria bacterium
TGGACTTGATGCAAAAGACTGGCTGCAACCTATGAGCGCATATGAGGCGTTATCTATGTTGCCGCATAATCGTGATAACATGAAAGATTTCCTCAAAACCTTAGGGCCGCAAACAGCAACCTATCAGCGCTTAAAGCAGGAAATGCGCAAAATTATATTCTCAAAACAAAATGCGGAGAATAAATTTCGCCAGATCATTGTCAATATGGAGCGGTTGCGCTGGATTAGTAACGCAAAGCCAAAGCGTTTTGTTGTTGTGAATATTCCCTCAGAGCGTTTATGGGCTGTAGATGATGGGAAGCCGCGTTTTACAATGCCTGTTGCTGTAGGAAGTGCAAAAAGGCAGACAGTACCTTTTGTTACAGAAATTTATGGTGTGCGCTTTAACCCAAGCTGGACCGTTCCAGAAACAATTAAGAAAGAAGATATCTGGCCACAGCTGCGCGAAAATCCAAACTATCTTTCAGGCAAAGGAATGGAGCTTATAAGGGGCGCAGGTGCTGAGGCTGTTACTCTTGATCCTACATCAATAGATTGGCGTGACATTGATGAATCACAGCTTATGGCTTTTAATATGGTGCAAATCCCCGGAGATCATAATTCGCTGGGACGCATACGTATTTTAATGTCTAATGCATATGGTATATATTTACATGATACAAATGATAAATCTGTTTTTTCCCGTTATGAACGTGCAGTTTCATCCGGGTGTGTGCGTATGAGTGACCCCAAAAAACTGGCCCTTTTTATTCTGGAAGGAAATCAGGATTGGCGCGGCAAAGAAGAATTAGAAACAATTCTTTCAACAAATAAAACAAAAGATGTTTATACTAATGTGCGTGTTACAGTTTATCTGCTTTATTATACGCTTTGGTTAGGCCCAAAACACCTGATTATCTATGGTCGGGATATATATGGAAGAGATGTGCGTCTTTGGGAAGAGCTTAAAAAACTTGACGAGATTCCTCAATCAGGCGATAATGTAATTATATTATCCACATCGTTGGAATAATCATAATTCCGCAGGATAGCTTGACTTTTAGCACATACTAATATACCAACCCTTTACTTATTGTTAAGCGTATTATAGAACATTTCTAGTTTTTTCTTGTGTATTGCAAGATTAAGTTTGTCTTTAGTTTTCTTGCATTTAATCGTGTTTTTTGATACTTCAGACGTTACGAAAGCACTTAGTAGTTGAAACAACATGGATGAAGGCCTTATGGATCTAAGTCGTAGAGAATTTTTGAAATATGGATGTGCCGGTCTTGTAGGTGCAGCTATTCCGTTTCTTTCCATGAAAAAAGTCGTTGCTGCCGTAGGGGGCGTGGATACATGGAAATTGGCATTTCGTAACGCTCATACTGATGAAAGTTTTTCCGGCGTATATCGTGTTGGTGACAAATATCTACCCGAAGCATTTGAACGCATAAACTATGTTTTGCGCGATTTCCGTACAAATGAAGTTTTTCCGATGGACCCGCATGTCATTGACATTATTTGCCTTATTCAGCAAAAAACGGGAATACACCAGTCTTTGCACATTCTATCAGGATATCGTTCCCCCAAAACCAACTCGATGCTTGGGAAAAGCACACGTAGTGTAGCGTCAAATTCATTCCATATGTATGGTCAAGCAGTTGATGTTCGTTTGGTTGGGCATAGTACGCGTAGACTTCGCAATGTAGCACGCTCATTGCAAGCAGGAGGAGTCGGATATTATCCACGCTCAAGCTTTGTCCATGTAGATACAGGAAGCGTGCGTACCTGGGTTTCTTAAACTATTAGGTATCTTAAATTCGGGCAATTCAGATTTATATCAAGGAAATGACCATGATTTTAATTGGTTTGGGTGCAAATCTGGAGGGTAAGGACGGATTAACGCCAGCCCAAAGCTTACAATATGCAGTAACGGAATTACAGCAAGCGTCATGTGGCGTTGATGTTATTGCCGGATCATCTATCTGGAAAACTGCGCCAGTGCCTATTTCTGACCAGCCTTGGTATCATAATGCAGTATGTCAGGTTGAGACATTTTTATCTGCGCAAGAATTGCTTCAAGTTATTGTTTCAATAGAAAATAAGGCTGGGCGTGTGCGCACTTCCGAGCGCAATGAGTCACGGGTTCTTGATCTGGATATATTAG
>JAGLKS010000325.1 GCA_023140905.1 Alphaproteobacteria bacterium
CATTTTCAGCCAGGTTATTATCGATTTCCAGACTTCCGTCCTCCAGGTATGCCAGTAGATTGTCCCAGCGCGGGATGCAATATGCAGTTGCCGTTGCTAAAGGTGATTTAGGGTTTGTAGTTTTATAGGTTTCCACTATCCATTTCCCTAACTCATTCATTATTGGTAATGACTCATCCAGCCGCAAAGCATGCCGCTGCTTTGCTGTCATTTTTTGTTCCCTGGCTTTTCGCTCTACTTCATAGAGTTTTTGGAACATATTCATAGCGTATGCAGCCAGTTTTTCATCATATGGCAATGCCTTTTCAAAGTATCTACGAGCATGTGCCATACAGCCGACAAGGGTAATGTCTTTATTGTTTCTTTGGATTAATTCATACACCTTATAGCCATCGACTTGAAGATAACCTTTAAAGTGTTTAAGTAATCTCTGTGGTCCCTCTCTGGACCTTCCTGTATTGTAATCAAACAACACTGTTTTTTCCAAAGGACTATGATATATCCAATGATATCCCCGATGTGTCTTCCCCTTTTTCTGCTTATCAAGCACAGGAACTGGTGTCTCATCTACCTGTAGATAACCTTGAGAAAGCACCCTGTGTTTTAACGTGTCATATAGTGGTTCCAGTAAATTACATATGCTTTCCTGCCAACCATTGATTGTGGAAGATGACAGTTTTACTTCTTCCCGTTTAAATCGCTCTATCTGACGATACACTGGTAGGTGATCCACGAACTTATCTACCATAATCTGGGCAAGTAAGCCAGGTCCTGCAATGCCTTTTTCTATAGGAAAAACCGGAAGCTCTGCGATAACACCTTTGTGCTGTTCCTGATCTTGATCAATAACAGTAATGTATTTTGGACGTATAAAGCGTTTGATAAAGAGTTTTGCCGGAACAAGTTCCAACTGGTCTGTTACTTCTTTACCAACACACTTCATATCTGATGTATCTTCATGTGGTTCAAGGATGATTTCCTCTACCGGTAAATGTGAGGGAAGTGCAAGGCGACCGGGATGTTCCTTTCGCTTGTTCTTTTCTCGGACATACGTGATTGTTTCCTTTTCTTTTTCAGGGGCTTCTTCCTGCTCAACCTCAAAGGGCAAGGTAAGCTGATTATCATCTGCATTGGCAACGAAGCGTTCACGTTTAGCCCCGTAGAGCAAACGATTCATCTGGTCAATCTGGAACTGCATCAGATCGATCTGAGCTTGCAGCTTATCAATGATCACTCCTTTTTCTTCAATAGAAGCTTCCCGTTCCTCGATTGCAGCTTTCTTTTTTTCTATGATAGCGCTCAATCTCTGATTGTGCTCCAACAACTGCTCATAAGTCATATTTTCCAGCTCCATTGACATATGTCAAAACTATAGAAACACAGTCAATTAGCGAAGAAAAATCACAATAAGTTCTGCACAAAAAAGTGCTGATTTCTTGAAAAGAAAAGAGGTAAATGTTTGCTTACACCCCTTGATTTACAGGTGTTTCAAGCGGAGTGTAACGGACTCGTTTTTGCAGATTTCTGATCGATAATCCATCCATGATCATCACCATCTGTGCATAGCTCAATGTAATGCTTCCAACTGATGCATCATACCGGGGAAGTTCAAAGGTGCCTTTCTCCAGTCGCTTGTAATAAAGTAAATATCCCGATCCTTGCCAGTGTAACAACTTGATCTTATCCCGACTCTTATTGATGAAAATAAATACTTCACCACTGATGGGATTATAACCAAGGTTATTGTGGACTAAACCGGATAATCCATCAAAGCTCTTTCTCATATCGGTAGGATGGCTGTACAGGTGAAAAGTATTCTCAGAACTTAATGCAAACATGACTATGGATTTATAAGGATTTTCAGCACCTTCGGATTAGCTTTCTCAGAACACAGCACTTGTATTCCATTGGGATAAAGAAAGTGCAGTTGTCTAGCAATAGGCGTTTGACTAAGAACATCTGGATCTGGTTGTACTTTTACCGGAATGAAACCTGCAGGTTTATCTGTAACATTATTTGCAGCAAATTCCTCTCGGTACTTTTTTGCCCAGTACTGAAAAGTTGAATATGCAATACCATGCTGTTGACAGTAAGCTTTCTGAGGCTGATTGTTTTGTTTGCATGCCTCAATATGGCTGACCATCTCAGCCTGACTGTATCTTTTATATTTTCTCATGTGCCAAATTTAGGCACACAATATCAGGATTGAAAGACGGGGTTGGTAGAGGGGATACGACTTTTTATATTATCATATACATTCTTACTTCCAAATATGTAATCAATATGGTATGGTTTCTTGGTGTTCTTTTGCAAGTGAAAAGTTGGTCTGGTCTCTGCTCCTTGACTCTCATCAAAACACTTATGATATAGACTCTCTAAGCCGATTTCATGAAGTTCTCTGATAACATCGGAGTGATTCCACCACCGATCCCATTTGTCCCATTTAACGTTGCTATTGAAGTCTCCTAAAAGCATGGTGTTAGTCATCAATTCTTTGTTGATCTGCATGTATTTCCATAACTGACCAATATAGCCAAAGGTCGGTGATTTATTCGAATGCAGCCAAACTGCTAAAACATCAAATTGATCATTAACTCTACAGGGTAAGACGTGTTTTACTTTATGATTTTTATAGTTATCACTCCAATCATTGAGAGTTAATTTAATGTCTGGTCTAGCAAAAAATCCTATTCCTTTGTTTTTTGTATCACCAGTCCATATATGATTAGCTGCCCAAGATTTATAATCATTATCATTTGATCTTTCAGGGTCTTCACATTCTTGTATAACCCAGATATCTGC
>JAGLKS010000326.1 GCA_023140905.1 Alphaproteobacteria bacterium
GATTCTCCACGCTCTTCCATTGCTAGAGCGAGTGGGGCAAAGAAAGCATAAGATAACCATACTCCAAGGAATGTTCCAACAAGCGCGCTACCAATCATTTTCCCCAAAATCTCCGGTGGTTCAGAGATCGATGCCATAGTTTTAATAACCCCAAGCACGGCAGCCACAATACCAAGCGCAGGAATACCTTCTGCCATATGGTGAACAGCATGTGCAGGATGTGTTTCGTGATGGACAATTTGTGCTATTTCTTCGTCCATCAATGAACCGATTTGTCCTGGATCTTCATTTCCCATAGATATAATTCGAAAATAATCGCACAAAAATTCTAATGCATGATGATTGCTGTAGAATTTTGGGAATTGAGAGAAAAGGGTGCTTTCATGAGGATTCTCAACATGTTGCTCCAACGCAAGGAATCCTTTTGAGCGGGCTAATTTAAACAATGTAAAAAGCATACTTAAAAGTTCTATATAGTCGTCTTTACTATATGAGAAAGGTTTAACCAGTGAGCCCATATACTTCAAAGTATCTTTAAGCGTCTGAGTTGAGTTTCCAATAATAAAAGCGGCAATTGCACATCCCATAATGACCATGGCTTCCCCAGGGGTCGCCGGGAGCATAACGTTAGTGGTCAGGTATATAGCTTTTTCCATCCCCGCAGTCAGGACCAGACCGCTAAAGGTCGCCACAAAGACAAGAAGAATGCCGAGTAGCTTCATTGTCTATAAAATCCTTTCATGAACAAGTTTATAAAAGACAAAAGTCTTTATTACATCACACAGAAGAGAAACACTAACACTCAAGTTAATGGAAACATCACTAGCAACAGGGGAAACGCAGTTACAAAGAAACTTCGAATACATCAAAATCAAGAAAATATAATTTCATTTTTCGATATCAGATCGATTTTGCGGGCATTGAGTTGAAAAATCAAGGAAGTAGACTATTTTTTTGTAAAGCTTTTGTGTGTACTTAATTTTTACGCAAAATCCATGCAATATTGTTATTGCTAATTCATTGCTGTAATTCTGTACTATTCTTAAATGAGGCTACTATATTTTGTATTTATCATGGTGATTGTTTTGTTTTTAACGTTTAATTAATTTGCAAAGACATATAGAATTAAATTCACTTTAGACAACTTTAAGCCAAGATTGATCTTTTAATTGTGGTAGTCTAGTGTTATGACATACGACGTTAGGTAATCTTTGGAGAAATCTGTGACAACACCATATTACGAAGCCATACAACTTATAGAACGTTTGCACCGCTATTTCCTTGATGTGCTGAAAGTTGAACTGGATAAGAAAAACATTCAAGACATTAACAACGTGCAATGCATGATCCTCTATAACGTTGGTGAAGATGAGGTGACCGTGGGCGAGCTTACGATTCGCGGGTATTATCTTGGTTCAAACGTGTCTTATAATGTTAAAAAGATGGTCGAGAATGAATATCTAATTCAAGAGCGCTCCGTTCATGATAAACGCTCTATTCGTGTACGTTTGTCTGATAAGGGTATAGAGTTACGTAGCATGATTTCTGATATGTTTGCGCGTCATGAAGAGCAAATCGATGGTACCGAAGTGACAATGGATCGTTTATCTGATCTGAACCAGACTCTTAAGATGTTGGAACGTTTCTGGGCGCAGCAAACAAACTTTTCCGGTAGTGGTTTCTAGGTACTGATCATAGGACGCTTAAGTATAGTAGTTTCACTTAAGAATAATACATTTTTATGGCGATAAAAAATTAGAAAAAAGCTTTATGAATGAGGGGGCGTGGTGCAGGATTCTCTGCTTTCTGGCCGTAACGTTATCATAGAATTTTATCCATTGGGACATTATGTCAAGGTATCTGCAATGGATGCACAAACGCTGACTGAAATTTCCATTCAAGGACCTGTGAGTGCGCCACGCGAGACGCTAAAGCATAATGCTCTTAAGCGTCTGGAATATGTTTTGAAAAAGAAGGGATTGATTTCATAACCTGTTAGGGACTATAAATTGTGTCTCGTTACAAAACAAATAATAGGAAATAAGCCTATGGAAACAATTGCTATTGCCTGTGATCATGGTGGGTATGATCTAAAAAAAATCATCAAAAAACACTATGTAGCTCAATATGATTTTATAGACCTTGGAACTAATTCTCCTGATTCCGTTGATT